>JASLCY010000279.1 GCA_030151925.1 Oligoflexus sp. | reverse complement strand
TGGTCTATTTGGCTGATTAGATCCTTTATGTTGCTATCAAGAGTCAAGGCCATGGGGAATCCACGATCGCGGGCTCGGTTCGTCTGCCTCATGTCGAGCTCTGGTGGCCGCATACGCATGGAGCGCCTAAACTCTACGGCCTCGTCCTGACGATCGAAACCACGACCGGCGTCCTCCAGTATGATTGCGGCCGGATCGGTTTCCGTACCGTAACACTCGACCAGACGGATGGGGCGTTCAGCATCATCATCAACGGCGAAAAAATCTTCTGCCGCGGCGCCTGCTGGGCTCCGACCGATCTTTTATCGCTCGGCACCGCCGAACCGGAACTCAGACGGACTTTGACCCTCGTGCGCGACGCCGGCATGAACATGATTCGCATCGGCGGCACGATGATCTATGAATCCGACCTCTTCTATGATCTCTGCGATGAACTCGGGATCATGGTGTGGCAGGACTTTATGTTTGCGAACATGGATTATCCCGTTCAGGACGAGGCCTTCCTCGCCTCGATCCGGGCCGAGGCCCGGCAATTCCTCGAGCGCACTCAGCTCAATCCTTCTCTGGTGGTCGCTTGCGGGAATTCCGAAGTCGAGCAGCAGGTGGCGATGCTGGGCCTTCCCGCTGAGCAATGGTCGAATGAATTCTTCCGCGAGGAGCTGCCGCGCCTCTGCCGCGAATATCGCAATGACGTGATCTACTGGCAGGCGTCGCCGCACGGCGGTACCTTGCCCTTCCACACGGATAAGGGCGTTTCGCATTATTACGGCGTCGGCGCTTATCAACGGCCGCTGAACGATGCGCGTCGCGCTGGGGTGCGGTTTACGAGCGAATGCCTCGGTTTCTCGCATATTCCCGAAACCGCCGCGGTCGAGAGACTCCTCGGCGAAGGCGAGGCTCCGGCCGTGCATCCGAAGTGGAAGCAGAGGGTGCCGCGCGACCAAGGCGCGGGCTGGGACTTCGAAGACGTGCGTGATCATTATGTTGAAGCCCTGTTCGGCGTGAAGCCGCAAACGGTGCGTTATGCGGATAGCGACCGCTACCTGGCGCTCGGCCGCGTGGCGACGGGCGAAGTCGTGGCCCGCACGCTCGGCGAATGGCGGCGCAAGGATTCGCCTTGTCAGGGCGCATTGCTCTGGCTTCTCAAGGATCTTTGGCTCGGCGCGGGCTGGGGCGTGATCGATGCCTCGAACGACCCGAAGCCGGCCTATTATTTCGTCAAACGCGCTATGGCTTCGCAAGCCGTGTTCTTCAGCGACGAAGGCCTTAACGGCCTCGATATCCATGTGATCAACGAGCGCCCTGAGGCGCTTGAGGCGAATCTCTCGGTGCGTTTCCTGCGTCAGGGGCAGATCGAAGTCGCGGCCGCGCAGAAGGATATCCATCTGCCGGCGCATTCAAGCGAGTCGCTGCGCGCACAAACCCTGTTCCCTTATTTCATCGACATGACCTACGCCTACCGCTTCGGCCCATCAGGCCACGATGCGGCCCTGGTTTCCCTGATCAATAAGGCGACCGGCGAGCTGATCAGCGAGGACTGGTACTTCCCCGAGGGGCTGAACGCAAGCCAGCAGCAGGATCTCGGCCTCGAAGCTGTTTTCGTCAAGGCCGAGGATGGGACGCTGGCGCTCGAACTCTCGACGAAGCGCCATGCGCAGTTCGTGGCGATCGAAGCGAAGGGTTTTACGCCTCAGACCAATTACTTCCATGTAGCGCCCGGTACCTCCTATCGCATCCCGCTCCAAGACGTGACGGGAACGCCTTCGGGCTACGTCTCGGCCTTAAATGCGTCGCGGCCCGTTAAGATTTCGGCAAAGGCCCCTGAATGAACACAGCTCTGATCGACAATGCCCAAGCCTTCTGGCTCGGCGATGAAACGCCTGTTCTCGCCTGGTATCATGCGCCTCAAGGCGCCATGCGTTCGAACGCGATCGTTTTCTGTCCGACCTTCGGCCATGAGTATATGGTGTCCTATCGGGCGATGCGTAAGCTGGCGATTCGCCTCGCAGCGGCTGGTTTCCCCGTCGTTCGTTTGGATTACGCGGGCACGGGCGATGCGTTTGATGCTCCGCAGCAGGCCTATGCCCTCGATCTTTGGCGGCAGAATATCCGTGACGCGATCGTTTTTGTGAAAGAACGCACCGGTCTCACGCAGGTGAGCCTCCTGGGCCTGCGCCTGGGCGCATTGATAGCGGCCGATATCGCCCGTGAACTCGATGTCGCGAGCCTGGTCTTGATCGCGCCGGCGATGAATGGTCGCATGTTCGTGCGCGAGCTCCAATCTCTCCATATGATTAAAGCCAAAGAAAACCTGGCGCCGGAGAAGATGGATAACGATGAGGCCATCGGCTATCATTTGCCCGCGGAGCTTCGCGAGCACATGTCCTCGCTCGACCTCACGAAGATGAACGGCCTCAGGACTTCGCAAGTTCTCGTGCTCACCCGCGACGATGGTCTCGGGCATGAGGCAAAGGTCATCAAGAACCTCGAAGCCCAGGGGCTCGCGGTGGAGCGCTACGATGGCGAGGGCTACGCAAAACTCATGAGTTTTGATTCGGCGCTTTCGGAAGTTCCGACTCGGATGTGGGAGAAGGTGGTCGACTGGTTTGACCTTCACTATCCCGGCACCGTTCAGGCTCTTGAATCCAAAACGGAACTCAGGCAAGCAGCGGCTGCCGAACAATTCGTCGAACGTATCCGCATCATCAACGGTATGGTCGCCCTCGTGACTTCGCCTCAGGAAGGCGTTCGGAAAGAACGCCCCGTGCTCGTGATGAGCAACGTGGGAGCGAACCACCGCGCGGCGAACCACCGCCTCTACGTACGCATCGCCCGGCACCTGGCCGCGCATGGCTTCACCGTCGTGCGCTTCGATAAACGCGGTCTCGGGGATAGCCCTGCCCAGGCTCCTGAGCTGGACAACCAGATCTATGCCGTGGAAGGCATAGACGATACCATCAGGATCATGGACGCCATCGAAGCCGAATTCGGCACGGAGAAATTCATGCTGGCCGGCATCTGCTCGGGCGCTTATTTCGCCTATAAAGTCGCGAATAAGGACCCGCGCGTGCAAGGCGTCAGCCTGATCAATATCCTGACCTTCGACTGGCAGCCGGGCGATTCCGTAGAAGTCGCCCGCTCGCAATCGATCCACTCGACCAACTACTATTGGAAGGCGGCGTTCGAATGGGCGACCTGGAAGAAACTCTTCCAGGGCAAGGTGCATTTAAGAGTGATCGCGCGTGAGCTCTGGCCTCGTATCAAAGGCAAGGTCAAGGCTGGCTTTGCTGCCCTCGGTGAACGACTGCTCGGCACTTCGCCCGAGTTGACTCCGCCGGCGCAAGCGCTGATAGGGCTGCTGGAGCGCAAGATTCACGTCCACGGCGTCTTCGATAGCTCGGATGCCGGCATCGATCTCTGGGAGAAGCACCTCGGCGCGCATAAACATCGGCTCGCGCGCAGCCCCTATTATCAGATCGACGTCGTCGACGGCTCCGACCATACTTTCACCCCGCGTTGGTCCCAGGAATGGATCCTCGAAGTCCTGCTCAGGCACTATCTCAAGAACCACGCTTAAGCGAGTTTCATCGTCGTGCGGATGTAGCGTTTGATCATCTGGAGCTCGCGCCAGACGTCGATCTTGTGCGGCTTTTGATAGGTGTGGAAATCGATGGGCAGGCCGCCGGCCTTGAGGACCTCCACCTGGCGGACGGTATTATCGTAAGGCAGGCGCTCATCCTCATCCCCATGCGTCATCAACCAAGGCCAATCGCTCGATTCGGGATTGCGTTCCCTGACGATAGCCTCCGGATCATAACAATAACCTGAGATGCCGATGCAGGCCGCGAGCCTGTGTTTCACGCGAGCGCCCCATTCCAGCGTCAAGAGGCAGCCCTGGGAATAACCGAAGACCAGCAGGTCCTCGGTCCTGTAGCCGGCCGCGATAATTTCTTCGAGTAATTGATCGAGGAGCTGGCGGGAACGCAGGATGCCCGGCAGCGAATGCGGGGGCTTGTCATACCAGGAAAAGCCGTCTTCATAAACGTCGGGCGCATTGACGATCAGATAATTGATGTCTTTGAACTGGAGGGCGTCGGGTATCCACGAGAACTGCTGGGCGGAATCGCCGCGACCGTGCAGGACCAGGAGGATCTTTTCCGAGGGGACTTCGGCGGGGAACCATAAACTTGTGAGGGCCTTCGTTTCCATGAAGATCCTTTGCTCAGAGCGTAGACTGGAAGAACGACACCACTTTATTTAAGTAAGCTTTGCCGCCTTTGGCAACATAATCCCCGTGTCCCGCGTCCTCGACGAAGTGCAGCTCCTTGGGATCCTTCGCAGACCTATAGACCTGCTCATAGACGGCGGGTGGAGTGTCCTCGTCCTGGCCTCCGCCGATCAGCATGAGGGGGCGGGGCGAGATCTCGGCGATGTGTTGGTCCGGATTGGTGCCTTCGACGTTCACGCCCATGAGTTTAAAACCGACCATGGTGAACATGGTTTCGAAAGGACCGCCGTTCCGTGTTTTGTAATGAATCTCGCGGCGGAGAGAGGGCCACAGGGCGTTCAGGAGCACAGAGCGGATCCTGG
>JASLCY010000268.1 GCA_030151925.1 Oligoflexus sp. | reverse complement strand
CCCACCGTCTCCACCTTCGTCATCGCTGGAGCAACTTGTGATCGCGGGCATGGTCAATGCGCCGATCAACATCCATTTGACAGAGTTCCTCAGTTTCATGTGCTGTCCTTTCCTGTGACATGACACTTTCCTGTTGTGGTTCTTCGGTGAGGACGAAATTTACTTGACGGCAGAAGCTCTAAGCGCTTGATTTCACAGAGGAGAAAGATGTGAAAAATTCTCGGCAGGGATTGCCTGGTAACCCTTGGCTTTTGTTATTTTTTTAGAGAATTTCTTTTGCCGGACCTGCAAAGAGGCGAGACTCTTCCTTGAAAATATGGGAACTTAGGACACTTACGCTCCGACAGTTTTCAGCCGGCGAGAGCGGGTCCGGGCTGCTGCCCCTTAACGCGAGGTCCATAAGAATGAAACAATCCGCCTGGGGTTCGAAAGAAACTCAATACTTCTATGCGTTGACGCCGGACAAGGTGCTGGATGCGGTGGAATCTTCGTTAGGGCTGCGCTGCACCGGACGAACGATGGCGCACGCGAGCATGGAGAACCGCGTATACGAGATCGAGCTCGAGAACGAGGAAGGCCGTTCGAACCCGCGCTCGCTCGAGCATCAGGTGATCGCCAAGTTCTATCGTCCCGGCCGCTGGAGCAAAGACCAGATCCTCGAGGAGCACAGCTACCTCAAGGCGCTGGACAAGGCCGAGGTGCCGGTCGTGGCGCCGAAGGTGTTCGTCGACGGTGAGACCCTGCACCAGCTGCCGGAGAGCGAAATCTATTATGCGATCTTTCCGAAGGTCGCCGGTCGCTCCCCTCAGGAGCTCACCATCCCGGAGATCGAGCAGATCGGGCGCCTGCTCGCGCGCATGCACAACGTCGGCGCGCGGATCAAAGCCAAGCATCGCATCCGCCTTACGCCCGAAACGTATTTGATCGAGAATTATCGTCTCGTGCAGCGCGAGAACCTGATTCCGGACCGCCTGCGGAAGGACTTCGACGCGACGATCGGCAGGCTCGAGACGGTTTCGAAGCAGCGCTTCGAGAAAGTCGAGCCGATCCTGATCCACGGCGATTGCCATATGGGGAACCTGCTCCAATTCGGGGAGAGCTTCTCGTGGGTGGATTTCGATGACTGTTTGATCGGCCCTGCCGTGCAGGATCTGTGGCTGCTCCTGCCCGGACGCGATGAATACGCCCAGCAGATGATGGAGCACCTGATCGACAGCTACGAGCAGATGCGGCCTTTCCCGCGCGAGACGCTGAACCTGGTTGAAATTCTGCGTGCGTTCCGCATGGTCCACTTCGCTTCGTGGATAGGGAAGCGCCGCGACGATCCCGCCTTCCAAAGGGCGTTCCCGACTTACGGCACCGAAGGCTACTGGGTAGAGCTTCTGAACGACCTTAAGGATCAGGAAGAGTGGATTTGAATCTTAGGCTCAATTCTTCGAATACGAGCAGGAGATCGTCAGCGCGTTCGCATCGAACAGCATGTGCAGCATGAAGACGTCGACGCCGTTCGAGGTGGAGAGCTTCGCGCTGCCCACGCCGTCGCTTACCGTAACGTTGGTCGCCTGGTCCTCGACATGCAGGTCGGGGATGCCGGTCACGGCGTTGATGCTGTTGTTGACCCCTGTGAACTTGTAGGTGCCCTGATCGATCTTGTAATGGCAACCCTCGGCGAGAGCCGTCTTTTCCTCATCGCTCGCGTTGTCCGTAGGGACGAGTTGGTTCTCGCTGTCGGCGAGGACTTCGATCGTGCCGTTCGTTTCGTCGACCTTGATCGGGACCTCCAGGAGGTCGGTCGAGGCCTGGAACAACGCATACGCTCCCGGCTTCGGGGCGCCGTCATCCTTGGAGTGGCAGCCGAGGGGCATAAGCGCCGAAGCAAGAATCAAGAAATACACGTGCTTTTTCATTGATACTCCGCATGGTTGAGGAAAGAGTACTCGACGGCCCCGTATTTTACATCTGAATATTTTTTACTCTCTTCGCCCCCGCCTCTCTCCGTCAAGGTCCCTGCGAGAACAAAACCACGTCTTAAGGGCAACTTTTGCCTACGCAAGCCGCTTTATGATGGATATATAGATTTCCTGTAAATTTTTGATGAGGCGGCTGTGAAACATTCACGCACAGGTATCGTAGCGTTGGCTCTTTTCGTCTTGATGGCTTCGACGGGTTGCAAGCATCGTCTTGATGGCGAAGACAGCGATACGCAGTTCGATACTGGAGAGCATGCGATGCTCGGTGATAAGGGCTACGCGAATGCCTGCGCTTCCACCTCCGGTTGCCCCGCTAAAATCACGGGCGGATCCTACACCTATTCCTACGGCAAGCTCGTAGCCTTTTCAGGGGATTTCACTGAAGATTATCATGAGCTGCTCAATCCTCCCAAACCTTCCTCAGGCTTCTCGCTCTCGAATATGTTGGGCGCCTCATCCATCGACGCGTTGAATAAGATCGTCGCGCAGGAGGAATGCGGGATCCAAGGCGGCTGTAAACTCAATCCATCCGACCAGAAAATATTGGTGGGCCAGATGAAGTCCGATTCCGCCGCCTATGTTGATGGGGCGACTTATGACAACATGGGAGCTGCTCTCTATGCTCAATATGTTTTGATGGCGAATCGGAATCAACTGCATTTCGGTTGGTACAACATGAAGAACTATGTGGACTTCCATGGCCAAGCCATCGCTTTGGCCTTGCAGGCCCACGCTGCGAAAGACAAGACGAAGGCCGCGGCTCTTCTGAATGAGGCGCTCTTCGCCAATGGTTATGCCGATCATTTCCTAACGGATGCCTTCGCCGCGGGGCATGTGCGCGTGCCCCGCAAAGATACGATCGATTGGTGGCTTAAAAAACACAGCTATTTCTCAAACGGGGCGGGAATCCTTTCGCGCATTCAACATGACAGCGATCCGTGTCGTCTCATGGTCGACGAGAATAATCCCTGTCATGAACCCTTGAAAAAAGGGACTCAGATCAGGACGCTTCGCGTGGCGAATTCGAACGGAGACCATTGGGAGACGCGGGGTGATAGCGACCTGTTTCGTGGAGCCTCTTTCGACGATATCTTCATAAAGATGCCCGTAGACGCGGTTGAGGCTTCTGTCGTTGAGGTTCTGGACGCCTATACATCAGGAAAAGAGCCCAAGGACGTTTATGCGGCCGCTCGCCTGGTTCCGTTTCCTGCTGATGACGAGACCCCTATCTCCGAGGTCTATGCTCGCAATTTCTCGGATGAGGAGATCCAAGCCTTCTTCGATTCGATCGGCCCGCTGGGGAATGAGGCGGTAAGGGTACCTCTGAGCGTCACCTTCGCGAATACGCGCGATTTCTTCAAACATATGCCGGATATCATGAAGGCTTTCCGGGATAACGTGGCGATGGACATCGACAAAGGCCGCGGCAACGACGCCAAACGTCCTCTGGATTTGAAGAAGAGATTGCCTGCAGCCTACCTCGAGGCCTTTAAGAAAGCGAATTGAGCCGACAGGCGCTCAGGGCAGGACGCAGCGGACATTGTAGGTATTGCCGAAATAGTTGTTGCCGACGCCGTTGCCGTTCCAAAGCCAATAACTTTGGTTGTCATGCCCCGACGTTGCCGTCCATGTATCCGTACTGGAAGGCACGCCCGCGCTGGCCGCATAGACGGCGACACCGTCGGATGTCGGATAGTAGGCCGCTTCCGTCGTCGTGTTGGTCTTGGACGTCTCAAAGATAGTCGGCAGACGCATACCTAAATTACCGCAGGTCGCGATATTACCCTGGAACCATTTCGCCGTGGACCAGTTGCCTAAACCGTTGATACCGTCGGTTCCCGACGAATTGAGGGTCTGGGCGCCTTCGGCACTGTAATAGAGGCAATTGTCCGTCGTGAATTTGTTGCTGTCGTCGATGTAGACGTTGGGCGGGCATACGCGGCCCAGGAGCCTGGTGTAGCTCGTATAGTCGGTCGTCGTAAAACCTTTGCCCGACGCATTCAGCTGCTTCGCCCAGTTGTCCGAACCGTCGGGCTTTAGAACTCGATTGCTGAAAATATCCTTCCAGATCCTAAACGAACCATTGACGAGCTCATAAGTCAGGCGTTTCCCGCTTGGGGTCAAAGCGGAACGCGCGGCGATCGCCGTGGCGTTGTCGTAGCAATAGTTCCCGGTATCGCCGCAGAGGATGTAGGCGTTGAAGATCGCCGATGTGCTGTCGATGATCGGTGAATAAAACGTATCAGCGTCATAGGCATAGACCACATAGTAATACGTCGTGCCAGGAGTCCCTGTCGTATCATCGAAGGTTAGGAGCGGGCCTTTATAGATGATCTCATGATTCGCATCGACCGGGCCGACGGCATAATTCGTCGCCGCAGTCGGCATCCAAGAAACGGGAAGGTCGGCTCTGCGTACAACCAGATAACCCGCGGCGGAACCTGAGCTCGACCAGGTGATCGTGTTCTTGGATGAATTGGGGGTGGCGGTCAAAGACGTGATGCTCGCGCCTCCTGCGCCCGTAAAAGTGCCTGTCGCACCCAGGATCGATTTGCCGGAGGCGATGTATTTCGCCTGAATATCCGTGCTGCCGCTATTCGAATATCGGGCGCCGGAGGAGTCGAACCATTCAAAAGCCGTCGCGGATTTCATTTGGGCGTTGAAGGTCGAGAAGAGGAGATCGGGAGTATTATCGGAACCTGCGAGGGGATGGGTGGCCGAAGGATAATCACCCGTCACGCCCGCGATGGTCACGCCGGCTTTGATATTTCCTGCGACGGCATTCGCCGCTCTCGCGGCTTTAAACGTGGTGCCATCGACGAAACAAGATCCGTCGCCATCATTCAGGCAAGGCGTCGGAGCATCCGGCAAGAGGCCGTTCACGCCCGCAATGCTGATACCGCTTCGGATATCGGTCGCCTGGAAATTCGAGAGAAGCGCTGCCTTAAAATCAACGCCGGCCACGACGCAATTCTCCTGCCCATCTTCAGAACAGTTCGCTGGACGGCTCGGAGCGGTTCCTGTCACTCCGCCCGCTTTTTCACCGGCCGCTATCTTCGCCTCGAGGCCATCTTTTTTAACCGAAGGAAAACCGGCGTTCGCCGTGCAGTTCACCTGACCGTCGGAATTGCAATCAGGGAAGCGGGTGCCGCAGGAAGCCAGGCCGGGGA
>JASLCY010000244.1 GCA_030151925.1 Oligoflexus sp. | reverse complement strand
TTCGAGCCGACCTTCGGGCTCGGCCTCAGCGCGCAGATGCTCTTCAAAAAACAGGGCCTGGCGCTCGTGAAGGCGATACTCGGGACAGGCGCCAAGGTCTACATTTTCGTGCCGGGCGCGAGACGTGAGGAAGTCGACAGGTTCCTCAGGACCACCCGGCAGCTGTCCGGCCTCGAGCGTGAATCCATAGTGAAGATCCAGCTCGAGCACGAATCGATCTGGGTGCGCGACTACTTCCCCGTCCCGGTGCTCAAGGTCATCCCGCACCTCGTGCCGACGCCGAGCTTCGTGGACTTCGTCTACCGCGACGGCAACACGCTCGACGATGCCGCGATCCACCAGTTCGCGCTCGCGATCAACCTCAGCCTCGAGCACCTGCCCATCGTCCTCGACGGCGGCAACTTCATGACCAACGGCGAGACCTGCGTCCTCACCAAGGACGTCTCCGAGGACCCCGAAATACTGCTTTTAAATTCCCCCGAACCCCCGCTAGAGTCGAACCTGGGGGAGATCTTCCGCGCGGCGATCGGCTGCCGGAAGACGATAATCGTGAGCCAGGTCCCGCATCCGCACGTGGACATGTGGATGAAGTTCGTGAACAAGGACACCCTGATCGTCAACCGGCTCGATCAGGCCGCGATCGACCTCGATCCGGCGCTCGGCACCTTCGAGAAGGACAAGGCGAAGCGCATAGCGGCCGAGCTCGACAAGGCCGCCGAGGTTCTTTCGAAGGACTTCCAGATCGTAAGGATGCCGATGCTGGCTCCCATGGGCGACAGTTATCCGACCTACGCGAACGCGGTCCTCAGCAACGGGCAGGCCATAGTCCCGAAGTACGCGAAAGGCGGAAAAAACGAGACCTCGGCGTATTCTCGGCTTATAGTGAGTTATGAGCAAGAAGTTGAGTCGACCTACAAGCGCTTTGGTTACAAGGTGACGATGATCGACGCTAATGATCTCATCCAAGACGGCGGCGCGTTCCATTGCGTGACGTTCCACCTGCCCGATCTCGACGCGATATACAAAGATAAAGGTTATGCGGCTTCCGGACTAAACTCGAAATCCTAACGTGCCTCGTCAACGAGCAGGAGAGACCTTCTCATGATGCATCCCGACACGACTTTGAAGTGGGTGAACGACGAAATCGGATTTGGTGTTTTTGCAACCCGCTTCATTCCCAAGGGAACGGCGGTCTACGTGAGGGACGCGCTCGAGGTCAAGGTCGAGCGGAATGCCGAGCTGCTGAAGAACCCGGCCTACCGCGATATCATCACCAAGTACTCCTACGTCGACGCCAAGGGCGATTACATCCTGAGCTGGGACCAGGCGCGCTTCGTGAACCACTGCTGCTTCCCGAGCTCGATCACGACCGGCTACGGGTTCGAGATAGCGATCAAGGACATCAACGCGGGCGATGAGATCACCGACGATTACGGGCTCCTGAACATCGAGGAGGATATCCCGCTCTCATGCTCGAAGCCCGGCTGCCGCAAGGTCGCCCGCGCCAACGACTTCGATCTCTACGTCGAGCGCTGGGACGCGACGGCGAAGGACGCGCTCTCGCATTTCTATCTGGTCGACCAGCCGCTCCTGCAGTTCTTCGATAAGCCGACCCTGAACCAGCTCAATCAATACCTCGAGAAAGGCGCGCCCTACCTCTCCGTCCGCACCCAGAAATACGACGGCGGCAGCGACTTGCTCTTCCTCAGGGACAACAAGGTGAGCACGCGGGATTACTGAAGTTCGGAATAAAGGCCTTTCGCGAGCTCTTCGGGTCGGTCGTGCCATGGCACGGCCAGGAACCTGAGCGGATCCAAACCATCGCTTGCCCTACTCCCCTACATCTCTCTTCCCATCCTTAGTTCTCAGGATAATTCGTGCTAAAATGCGGTTCAACTTGAAAAGGACGCCATCGATGAGCACCTGGCTTGCCATAGACTTTGGAACATCGAATTCACTCGTCGCGGGAGCGGATGCGGAAGGGATCCTGCGGCCGATGCCGATCGATCCGAGCTCGCCGGACCCGACGATCATGAAAAGCGTGCTCTATTCTTTGCGCCGCAACGAATGGGCGGTCGGGAACGAAGCCATCTCCCTTTACTACGAAGAGGGCGCGGAAGGGCGCGTCCTGAAGTCGTTGAAGAAGTTCCTGCCCGACCCTTCGTTCCAGGGAACCCAGGTTCACGGCATCTTCTACTCGCTCGAGGATCTGCTCGCCCGCCTCCTCAGGACGATGCGCGAGCGGGTCGAGGCGCATCTCGACCGGGAGCTCAGGAAGGTCGTGCTCGGGCATCCGGCCTTGTTCGCGCCGCAGATGGAAGCTCACGAGAGGGCTCTGGCCCGCCTCGAGAAATCCGCGCAGCTCGCCGGCTTCCAGGAGATCGTCTTCTGCCCCGAGCCGGTCGCCGCCGCGCATAACTTCGCGCGGAGCCTGAAGCAGGAGAAGACCGTGCTCGTCGCCGACTTCGGCGGCGGCACCTCGGACTTCACGATCATCCGCCTGAGGCCGGAAGGTTTCCAGGAGAAGGACGTCCTCTCGCTCGGCGGCATCTCTCTCGCGGGCGACGCGTTCGACGGCAACATCATGGAGCACGCCGTGGCCCCTTTCTTCGGCTCGAAGATCAACTTCCGCATGCCGATGGGATCGAACACCTTGCATTTGCCGAAGGCCCTGGTGCGCAAGCTCTGTTCGCCGGCGGATATGATGCTCCTCGGCAAGAAGGAATATATCGAGTTCTTCCGGAACCTCCAGAACTGGACGCTCGATAAGAGCGACGGCGCCGCCATCGAAAGGCTCGAGCTCCTGATCGAGGAGAGGCAGGGTTATCACCTCTTCCAGAGCATCGAGGACGGGAAGAAGATGCTTTCGCAGCACGAGGTCGCCGAAGTCCGCTATGAATATCCGGGCATCGACCTGAAGGTTGATTTCGACAAACCTGACTTCGACGCCTTCTCGGCGAAGACCATCGAAGGCATCCTCGGCACCCTGGATCAGACGGTCGCGGCTTCGGGCTTGAAATATGGCGAGATCGATATCGTCTGCTGCACCGGCGGTACGGCGAAGATCCCGGCTCTGCACGAAGGTCTCGCCGCGCGCCTCGGTGAAGCGAAGCTCGAGCATCACCTGCCCTTCCACGCCGTGGTCAACGGGCTCGCCGAACGGGCTCTCAAACTCGCCCAGGCGAGTTAAGAAGGGTTTTCCATAAACGTGATCTTCTCGTGCGGCTCAGCGGTATGGTAGGTCGTCTCGGTAAGGACGGCCTTCGTAAAGCTGAGGATCTCGACCAATTGGTTCCGCGGCACGTCCCAATATTCCGCTTTCTGTATGTAGACCTTGAGCAGCGCGAGATGCTTGTCTTCGACGCCTTCGGGGAACCAGGTGACGAGTTCCGGCTTCCAGAGCTCTCGTTTCCTCGCGTCGTCATGCACGATCTCCGCGAGCCCGCTCACCGAGATATAACGATGCTTGTCAGGCACCGAATACGTGATATTCACCCTGGGATCGCGCGTCAGCTCTTTCGCCTTCGCCTGCTGGTCGCCCGTCAGGAACCATAGGGTCCCATCGAGTTGATAGTCGCGTGTCAGCATCGGGCGACTGCGCATGATGCCGTCTTTGTCGATCGTCGTCAGCATCGCGGTCTGTATGTCATCGATCATTTCCATGAGCCTGTGGACGGCCTCGGGGTTATGGGTCGAGAATTCGTCTCCCTCGCGCGGGTCGTAATTCGTTTTGGAGTATTGTCGGCTACGCATGATCTCCTCCTCGATGTTTCCACACTCATTGTGGGCTTAAAAATGGGGATGAGCCAACACATGGAATTCACCAGTCTTCCACTTCGCGAAATTTGCCTTCGCCCTCAAAAGCGAATACAGTGGGGGTGAGAGAGGATTCTTGTGAGGTGATATCGTGAGCACAGAAAAAAATGCGTTTATTTGCGTCCTAGGTTTATCGGATGATCCAAGCCGCTATGCATATAAGGCCATCGAGCGATTGCAAAGCAGCGGTTATAATCATTTGATAGGCGTGCATCCTGACGCCAAGCCGGTGCTCGGGGTCGAGGTCGTCGAAAGCCTCGAGGCTATCCAGGAGCCGCTCCATACGCTCACGCTCTATCTGAATCCCACGCGCCTCGACGCGATCTTCGAGAGCATCATCAAAGCCAAACCCAAGCGCCTTATCTTCAATCCCGGCACCGAGCACCCCACGCTCATGCGCGTCGCCAAACAAAAGGGCATTCAGGTGATCGAAGCCTGCACGCTCGTGCTCCTCGCCTCAAAACAGTTCTGACGAGAGCCGGCGCTAGAATTTGCCGTTTTGGTAGTCCATGATCGCCTGGTAGATCTCGTCCTTGGTGTTCATCACGAAAGGCCCGTGCGCATAGATCGGCTCGTGCAGGGGCTTCGCCACTCCCAGGATCGCATAACTATCCTGCAGGGCATGGAGGGTCAGGCCACCCGACCTGAGATCGAATTCGGCAAGGTTATGCTCCTGCATATCATGTCCGTTGGCCGTGATCTGCCCGTCGACGACATAGAAGAAGATGCGTTGACCGTCCGGGATCGGTATCTCCAGCGAAGCATGCGCCTTCAGGCTCAGGGTCGCGAGGTCGATGCCGGTGAGGCTTTGATAATGAGCTTTTTCGCCTAGGAATTGGCCCGCGATGATCTGCGCTTCGCCTCCGCCGCCAGGCAGCTCGATATGTTTGATCTCCGCCTTCTGCATGCCTTTGTAGGCGGGCGGAGTCATTTTAAGGGCGGCGGGCAGGTTGAGCCAGAGCTGAAGGATCTCGACCTCGCCGCCTTTCGCCTTGAATTCATCGGGAGAGATCTCCTCGTGAATGATTCCGCGTCCCGCCGTCATCCATTGGATGCCGCCGGTCTTGATCACGCTCTCGAAACCGGTGCTGTCGCGGTGCAGGAGTTCGCCTTTGCGGATGATCGTAATCGTCTCAAACCCTCTGTGAGGGTGGGGCGCGAAGGGGAGGCCGTAGTTCCGCGGCGGATAGACCTGAGGGCCATGGTGGTTTAAAAAGAGAAAGGGCTCGAATTGCCCCATCGCCACGGTCGAGCTCGGCAGTACGCGAAACGTCACGAGATCGCCTATATCCTCGCGTTCGGCCTTATGGAGACGAACGAACTGTCTCATGGTTCTCATCCTTATGTCCTGGGTTTGGTCGTTTGAAGGGCGAAGTCATCGCCGCCATCGCCTCGGCTATCGCTGCCGCCTCTTCCTTCACATAGGCCTCGATAGGCCGGGAGAAGCGTGGATCGAAGATCTTATGGACGCTGAAGGTGAGGGAGGGCTTGAATCCGCGCTGGACCTTGTGTTCGCCCTGAGCCCCGGCTTCAAAGAGTTTGAGGCCGCGCTCGATCGCGAAATCGATGGTCTGATAGTAACAGAGCTCGAAATGCAGGTCCGCATAGCTCTCAAGGCTCCCCCAATGCCGCCCGAAGAGTTTTCCGCCCTTAAAGAAATTGAGCGCCCCGGCGACCGGTTCCCCGTCCTTGCTCGCGAGGACCAGGAGAATGCGGCTCGGCATCGTCCTAAAGACCTCCGCGAAGAAACCCGGCTGCAGATAAGCGATAGCGTTCTTCTTATCCGTGGTCGCCCGATAGAACCGCTCCATGATCGCCGCATGCTCCTCGGTCAGGTCCTGGCCGGTGAGGCGCTCGATCTTCAGGCCATGCGCCCTCACGCGCTCGCGCTCCCGGGTGATGTCGCGCCGCCTCTTGCCGACCAGCGCGTCGAGGAATTGCTGAAAGCTTCGGTAACCTTCGTTGTACCAATGGTATTGCATCGAATGCCGCGAGAAGAATCCTTCGCGGAGGAAGCCCTCGGTCTCGCGTTCTTCCAGGAAGAGCACGTGATAAGAGCTCAATTCGGAGCGCTGCGCGATCTCGAGCGCCGATGCGATCAGAACATTGGTGATCAGATCCCCGTCCGCGCCCGCCCTCACGAGAACCCGGGGTCCGGTCGCCGGCGTGAAAGGGACGGCCGTGAGGAGCTTAGGATAATAGTCTTCACCGTGGGCCTGGTAGAAGTTCGCCCACTGCCAGTCGAAGATATATTCGCCGTAGCTATGCTGTTTCACATAGGAGACGAGCACGCCCAGGAGTTGGCCCTCCTCTTCGCACGCGATATAAACCGGCTGCCAGCCGGTGCGCGGCCCTATGCTTCCCGACGTCTCGAGCGCCAGGAGGAAAGGGTAGTCGAGGAAGGGGAAATCCGGGTCTTCAAAGGGCCGCCAGCCTTCGGCCCCGAACTCTGCTATGGATTGCACGAGACGAATGTTCACTGGATTTCCTTAGCGGGTTGCGTTCAACCCTTGATCCTGCGCGCAGCTGCCGAGATCACCGCTCTGATAGCCGCGCTGGAAAGCCGCCATGCGCTGGGCTGACGAACCGTGCGTGAAAGAATCGGGAACCACATAACCACGACTGGCTTTTTGCAGGCGATCGTCCCCTACGGCCGCCGCGGCGTTGATGGCCTCCTCGATATCCCCCTGTTCGAGGGAGTGATGCATCTTATCGGTTTCTTGAGCCCAAATGCCAGCATAACAATCAGCCTGGAGTTCTATCTTCACGG
>JASLCY010000226.1 GCA_030151925.1 Oligoflexus sp. | reverse complement strand
GAAAAGAGCGCCGAACGAAGCCGAGCAGGATGTATTGGCGAAGACCGCGCTGCCCGATGAACCGCATCTCACTTTTGATTTTGCCGGCCTGTCCCCGGTCCTCTATGAAAACCTCTTGACGAGAGAGTTCGGTTTCGCCAGCTCCGGTTCCACGGGAGACGCCAAACTCCTCTGGAAGTCGGGGCGTGGATTGCTCTCCGAAATCACGGAGCTGAAGAGGCTCTATCGGCTTGCGGACCAGCCGCAGGTCGTCTCCCTGGTGCGGCCGTTTCATATCTATGGTTTCCTGCATAGTTTCCTGCTCCCTTGGGCTTACGGCGCAAAAGTCACCTATTGGGATACGCGGGCGAGCCTGCCGGCTCGGGAGGAAGGTTTTCCGGATTTTATCGATCTGACTATACTCGTGCCGGCGCAGTGGCGAATTGTGTCTTTGATCTGGGATATCGCCGAGACTCATACGCTCGTGAGCTCGGGAGCGCCCTTCGGACCTCTGCGCGCCCGTGAGCTGGAAGGATGCCGCGATCGTTTTAAGGCGTTTTTCGAGATACTCGGCAGCACCGAAACCGGCGGCATCGGCTACCGGCCCATTCAAAGGGATGATACGAGGTTTCGCCTGTTTCCCGGCCTGAGGATAGAGTCGGACGCCGAAGGCCGCACGCGGCTCCATTCACCTTTCCTCTGGCCGGCGACCAGCCTTGAGCTGAGCGATCGCCTGCAGATGCTTGAAGAAGGATACTTCGAGCACCTCGGACGGATCGATCGGGTGTTTAAATATGCGGGCGTCCGCTACAGCCTGAACGAGATCGAAGAGCTGCTCAGCGAATTGCTGCAAGGCCTGCCGACGATCTGCGGTTTCGAGGAGGATCCGACCCGCTCGCAGGGAGGCATACTGCGCGCCTGGATAGAATCGCCCGAGCCTCTCGATCTCGCCGCGCTGCGCCCCAGCTATCAAAAACGCAGCAAAGCGCCTTTCCCGCATCGCATCCAGAGCCTCAGCGCTTTCCCCAGAGACAGTCAAGGCAAGGTCGCTCTCGCGAACTTGCCTCGATGATCCTTAGATAAAGCCCGCGGCCGAGCAGGAGCCGGGCCGCGGCCTCGATTTACTGCTGATCGAAGTAGGTCTTCAGGGTTTCGAAACCGCCGCCGCCGATGCGGAGGCGATAGTCGTAACGGATCGCGTTCTGACCCTGTCCGAGAGTGTTCTTAGGGTTGGGCGCAACGTCGCTCGCCCACGATTTGCCCCACATCGCATCCGGAGCCGTCGCCACCAGACCACCGCGCGGCGACATGAAACCGCCGTTGAGGAGGTAGCTCGAGAAGGAGCGCCACGAAACGATGTCCTGCGAGTAGAGGTAAGCGTCGACGCGGTTGACTTCCACTGCGAACACGGCATCGGTACGAGGGCGATTGGTGCCGCCATGGGTAATGCCGGAATCGGTGCCGTCGACTTTCAGTATGGGGCCGGCCGGGGTACCGAGGGTTTTGTATTTATCGAGCGATTCCCAGCTATAAGGCGTAACCGTGATCAGAGGCGTCGCGTCGTCTTCCAAGGTCAGCATGTTGCTGGGCGAACCGACTATGATTTGATTGAGGGCGCCGAGGTAGAGCCCGTCGTCCCCGCGAATGACCGAATCCTGCGCCTGTTGCAAGGCCATCGTCGGATCAGCGCTGAAGGGGAACGGCGATTTCACGGCTTTCAGATCGCCGACGATATAGATGTTCTGCGCATAGATAGTACCGACGCCGCGATACGAACCCTTGATGATCACGTCGCCGTCGACGAAGACCTCGCCGCGCACCGCGATCGGAGTCGAGGTCCCGTCGAGGATGAAGTTGCCGGTGTTCACCGAGCCGAGGCTTACGCTGCCGGCAGTCACGCTGCCGTTCATGCGAGGCTTCAGATCAGCGGCCGTAAGGACCGGGAACTTGTTGTTTTTCGGGAAGATCTTGAAATCCGTGTTCGCGTAGTTCTCATAATAGCTGTGTCCCGCACCCGTCACCGAAGACTTGAGTTTCGCGGGGATGGCGTTGGTCGCATAGAAGTTGCCGTTGATCTGGAAGTTGCGGCCGCTGTCGCTGCGCAACGCAGAGTCCGCGGGGAAATTGATGCCGCCGACGTCGCCATCGATGCGAACGTGGCAGAAGTAGCATTGCACCGAGGTGGTGAGGATAGCGGCGTTGAAGATCTGCTTCGTCCACTTGTTCGAACCGGAGCCCACGTTGCCGGCGGCGTCGGTCGCGCTGATGCGGATTTCGAAGGATTCCGCCTTGCGGTTGCCCCAATCGAAGCTGAAGCTCATGACGTTGCCGGCGAGGTCCGCGAGCTTCGTCCAGCCGCTGTCCGAGAGGCCCTTGATCTCGATCGTCTGGCCCGCTATCGGGTTCGCATCGGTGGTTTTCCATACGACGCTCACCTTGCTCGAAGGGCTCGGCACGATCTTATCGATCACGATCTGGATGCCGTCGACTTTGGGCGCCACGGTATCGAGGACGTAACGAACGGTCTGGCCGTTCGAATTGAGGCCCGTCGCCCGCTCATTCACCTGGATGCCGTAGACGTAGGCGCCGTCCGCGGGACCGAGGTTGACGTTAAAGCTAGGCGCGAAGTTCGCGGGCGCGATCGCCGCGCCGGCGCTGGCCGTGACTTTGGTTTCGAAGTCGGGCCAGAGTTTTGAATGCACCTGCTGATCCACCTGCACGGCGTCGGCGCCGTGGACGTGAAGCAGTTTCAGATTGATGGCCTGCGCCTTGTTTTTGGTGTAGACCAAGGCGTTCGGCGTCGCGGTGAGGCTGAGCAGGCCGTTCTCGTCCGCGGTCATCCACACGAAGGAGCTGAGGCCCACGAGGTCCTCGGCGTAAAGCGCGTATTTCACGTCTTTGGGAGCGACCGTCGCGCCGCCGATGCTGAGCGCGGCCATGTCGAGGGTTGCGGGTTTCGCTGCCAGATCAGCTCCTGAATAGACCGGCACGCAGTTCGCGGGCAGGTTATCGAGATCGGCGCGAATACGCGGCATCAGGCTTTGGACGAAGTCGGTGCAACCGATGATGAGCAGCTTCGAGTCGTCGAGCTTGTAGTTGTCGGTCGCGGACCAGGCGATTTGCGAGGTCTTGCCGTCAGCGCTGTCGCTCAGGTGGATGATCTTCGCTTTAGGGGCCTCGCCGTCGACATACACTATGGCTGAAGCCTTGCCGGTCTTCTGGTTCTTCGTATTATTGAAGTCGGCGACCACGGTCGTGAGGCCGCTGCTCGACGAAAGGTCGACGAATTGCGGAGCGACGGTCGTCGCGCTGTCCGCGATCACGTCCTGGACGTGGACCTTCACTTGCCAATCCGCAAGCTCCGTATCGCTCAAGGGAGCCTTGAGAGCATCCTGAACGCCGGGGACGGCTCCAGCCATCTGCGCGGGAGTCACCGCACCGCCCTTGTTCACGAGGAGCGAGAAGTTATAGGAAGGATCCGCTGGCGCCTGCTGGGTCTGTCCTTGAGCGTCGCCGCTATCCGCCTGTGTCTCGGCCGCGAGATTGCGTGAAGTGGTCTTGCCCTTGAAATCCGAAGAGTTGCTGCAAGCCGCGAAGCCCGCTGCGAGACTACCCAAGATGATGAAATTCTTCATAGCCATGGAAATCCCTCGTTAAAGCGACAAGACCTTATCGGTCGATCTCCAAAATCGCTCGAGAGAGTTTTAAGCTCGTTTATTTTATCCAGTGAAATTAAAGACTTGAATCGCTTTTAAAGAGCGGCCTCCACTCGATTTCGCCGAGGCTCAGGACGGCATCGGCACTGCGGAGGGACCATGCCACCGTATTCTCGCCGAGCTTCTTAATCGTCAGTTCAATCCTGGTGTTAGGCTTGATGATAGCCTTGAATTTAGCCCTTTTTATGGCGACGGCCTCCACCGGCCGACCTAGCGCCTGCCCGATTAAATCGACGGCGAGATCCATCTGCGAGACCGCGGGGAAGACGGGAGCGCCGGTGAAATGCCCTTCGAAATGCGGGTGATCCGCGGGAACGAAGAATTCGCGGGTGATCGATTCCTTCATGCTGAGGCTCCTTCCGTCATTCGGTTCCAGGCCAGGGCGCGGCTCGAG
>JASLCY010000217.1 GCA_030151925.1 Oligoflexus sp. | reverse complement strand
ACCGGCAAAAATCACGACACCGTCAGCCGTTGCGGTCACCGCGCTCCCGAGAGGAGCCGCGATGTCGATGCCTTTGTGCACATCATGCTCGCCGGTGAAAGGCGATTCGCGAGCGCCGAATCCTGACGTGACCCAGCCTTCCACCGGCGCCACCGACGGCACCGAGGCGAGCAGGGATTTCTGCTCGGAGAGGGTCGCGAGCAGCTTCTGCAGGCGCAGCGCGTTCTGGTTGGCGTTATTGCCGAGATTCTTCATGTTCTCGAAAGCGGTGCGGAAGATCAGGCGATCCATGTCGATGCCGACGGGAATCTGCTGCTGGTCCTCCATCGCCACCATCTGCTGCTTCGCCTGGCGGTAATCCTGCGGGGAAAGCGGACCGATGCCGGTCCGCATGCTGAACTTCTTCACCTTGATCTGCGTGAGCTCGCTGAGCTTCTCGCTATAGTCCTGCACGCGCTTCAGGCTGCGTTTGACTTCTTCGAGGTTGGAGAGGAGTTGGTTCGCTTCGCCCCGGAGGCCTTGGTTCTCCATCGCGATCGCTTGATACGAGCGGCGGAGCTTACGCAGCTGCACGTAATCGTAGACGAGGTAACCGAGGGTGAGGGAGCCTAGGATCGAGCTGAGGGCCACGGAGCGGAGGATCCAGGCCGGGACCTTGAATTGCTTGGACTGCCTGGCATTCTCTGGGATGAAGACGATGGTGATTTTCTCGCGCATGGCTCTACCTTTTTAGGGTGCCTTCACCTCGATGATCACCACCGTGATATTGTCTTCGCCGCCGCGCTCATTCGCGAGGTCGAGCAACTCCTTCACGGCATCCAGACCCTTTTCGGAGGTGATTTTGGAAATTTCGCCGTCGCCGATCTTGCCGTGCAGGCCGTCGCTGCAAAGAAGGAGGTAATCACCCTCTTCGAGCCGCGTGCAGAGCGTGTCGACATCTTCCTCTTCTTGGTACCCTACGCTTCGCGTGATGACGTTCTTGAGGTGGTGGACCTCGGCCTCCTCGGGAGTGAGGATTCCGGCCCGAACCTGCTCGTTCACCAGCGAATGGTCAAAGCTCAGCTGATAGATGAGGCCTTTGCGTATCAGATAGAAGCGGCTGTCGCCGACGTGGGCGCAGTAGGCATAGTCTTTTACTATTTTAACAACAGTTGCCGTCGTTCCCATACCCCTCAGCGAAGGATCTTCCAAAGAATGTTCGTAGATCCGCGCCGAGGCGTGGTTGATGGAATTCGCCAAGTGATTCATTAGAACGGGATCGGGATGGGTTTTCGGGGAATTCTCAAGCAGATGGGCGAACTTCTTTTTTACCTCGGAGGAGACCTGCTCTATGCAGATCCGACTAGCGATCTCCCCGCCGGCGTGCCCGCCCATGCCGTCGGCGACGATGAACAGACCCTGTTCGTCGTCGACCAGCATAGAATCCTGATTGGTGGCGCGAACGCGGCCAACATCAGTCAATCCCATGGCGTGGACCTTAAACATGCAACTCCTTGGACTCGGGGCCTCTCGAGATACGTCTGACGTCAGGTTTCGGTCAAAATCGGGGAACCTTAAGGCCTGACAGGAAAAAGCCCCGGTCCCGCGCTCCGGATCGCTCTTGGCCTTTTCCGTAAAGAGGGAAAAAGAAGCCCCGTTTGCCGAAGTTTAGCAAACGGGGCCCGCGATTACGAAAATCTTTTACTTCAAACGCTTAATGACGGCCTGGGTGAACTCTTTGGTCCCGAGCGTGCCGCCGAGGTCCTTCGTGCGATCCTCTTTGGTCGCGAGGGTGGCGCTGATCGCGTCGCGGATGCGGTCGCCGTGCTCCATGAGGCTCATGTGGTCGAGCATCGCCGCCGCGCTTAAGATAAGGGCAGTCGGGTTCGCGAGGTTCTTGCCTTGGATGTCGGGGGCCGAGCCGTGGACCGCTTCGAAGATCGCGCAGCGTTCGCCGATGTTCGCGCCCGCGGCGATGCCGAGGCCACCGATCAGGCCGGCGCCGATGTCGGAGAGGATGTCGCCGTAGAGGTTTTCCGTGACGATGATATCGAACTGCTGCGGCCTCGTTACGAGCTGCATGCCGCAGTTATCGACGATCATGTCATCGACCGCGATCGTCGGGTAGTCGGCGGCGACCTTCCGCACGGAGTCGAGGAAGAGGCCGTCGGTGTATTTCATGATGTTCGCTTTGTGGACGATCGTCACCTTCTTGCGCTTGAGCTTCACGGCGAGCTCGAACGCGTGGCGGCCGATGCGCTCGGACGCTTCCGCCGTGATCACCTTGATGCCTTGCGCGTGGCCCGGGGCGATCTTGTATTCGATGCCTTTATAGAGGTCTTCCGAGTTCTCGCGGACGATGAACATATCGATGCCGGTGAAGAAGGAGGGAAGGCCCGGGAAATTCTTGATGGGACGGACGTTGGCGTAGAGATCAAACATCTGGCGCATCTGCACGTTGATCGAACGGTGACCGCCGCCGACCGGAGTCGTCGTGGGGCCCTTGAGGCCGATGCCGGTGCGGCGAAGGCTGTCTACGAACTCTTGGGGCATGAGTTGGCCTGTGCGCTCGTAAGCGTTCAAACCGCAGTCGGTTTCTTCCCATTCAACGGGGACCGCAGCAGCTTTGAAGATCGTTTTAACGCTCTCGGTGATTTCGGGGCCGATGCCGTCGCCAGGGACTAGGGTGACTGATTTCATAGGACAGATCCTTTTTTGACCTATATACGAGCCAAGGGGGATTTTTATGGACCCAAAACGTCAGGGCTTCAAGATAAATTTTTGCGCCTGGAGCATCGTAAGATTACTCAAAGCATTTTGGAGTTCGCCTCGCTGAAGCATTTCATTGACCTCAGCCAGAGGGACTGTCCGGATTTCTATCTCCTCCGTCGCGTCAGGAAAGTGCTGGCGACTTGGGGATAGGACGCAGTCCTCGGCGAGAAACATATAGAGTTTATTGTCCATTATCGCTGGGTTAGGGTTCACGATGCCGATGAGCCTCATCCGCCCCGCGACGTAGCCCGTTTCTTCCTCCAGCTCACGTCGGGCCGCAATTTCAGGGTCTTCCTTCTCATCGTCGATCCCGCCCCCCGGCGATTCGAGCGTCAGGCTCATCAGGCCGGCGCGCGGCTGCTGCACCAGTATGACTTTGCGGTCGGGGGTCAGGGCAAAGATGTTGACCCACGAAATGCAGTGCAGGCGGTAGTGCGGGTGGACCGCTTCGCCGGTGGAGATGCGGCGAAGCTCGAGTTCTTCGACGGCGAAGGGCTTGGAAGTCAGGAGAGTCTTTTTACTTACGAGGCGCCAATCCATTGTTTTCCTCGCCGATGAGGGAGACCTTGCTGATCACGACCGGCTTCTTGATGAAACGTTCGGCCAGGGTCCGGCGCACGGTGAGGCGCGCCCTCTCGTTGAACGATTCGGAGGAGAAGTCGTTCCTCGACCTCAGGCCGCGGCAGAGCGCTTTGAGCTCGTTCTGCAGCTGATCGTGGACCCTCTTCCTATCGGTCTCGTCGCTGAAGGGCAGGCCGATGAACTCGATGTCGATCGCGAGCTTGTCGCCGCGGATGATTCCCGACAGCAGCGAGAGTCCCGTGTCGCCGATCTTG
>JASLCY010000153.1 GCA_030151925.1 Oligoflexus sp. | reverse complement strand
GTCGAGCGCCTGGGCGTCGGTGAGGTTCTTGTCCTGGGCTTTCCATTCGGCCTTCAGGCGATTCCAGGCCTCGAGGTGATCGGCGTTCTTCCTGGTGAAGCTTTCCTTCTCGTAGTCGTCGAACGACTTCCAGTAGTCACCGTAGGCTTTGAGCGTGGTGTCGTCGATCGCCTCGGGACGGAGACCTTCAGCGTGGAGGGCTTTAGGCACGGTCACCCAGAGGAGAGCGAGGCAAAGCAACGATTTATTCATGGAGAGCCCTCTCTATCTCGGAATCTTTTTGATTTTCTCTTAAACGGGTCTCGTCAACGTCGTGTTTGGCCTGTTGACGGTTTCTTTCGTCGGTTTCCCTGAGGTAACGCTGCCAGTCGACGTCCGCGAGCCATTTCTTGCCGCGAGCGGCCTGCTCGTTGATGGCGAGGCGCATATAGCTGATGACGTCGGGGAGCGCTTTACCGGTGGCGCGAGCGATGGAGAAACGCAGCGCATCTTCGCGATCCGCGAGTTTCTCGGCGGTCTCGACGGCTTTGGTTTGAGTCTTTTGCTGCGCCGTGACCCAGTCTTCTTCCTGCTTCTCGCGATCGCGGATCAGGGTCAGGATCTTGCCGGCAACGCGCGGCCAGATCTGCCAGTTGGTGGCGTAGTCTTCCTGCACGTGTTTCGTGGCAGGATCCGGGTAACGATCCCTCTGCTCGGAGAGCGTGACGTTCGTATCCAGGAATTCCTGGGCGAGCATGAGGAAACGTTTGCGGGTGCGGAGCAGCGGCGAAGAATACTTGGAATTCTTCAACCAAAGCTCGCGTTCGTTCTCCATGGCGAGATCGAGTTTTTTGTTGAGTTTATT
Organism: Oligoflexus sp.; assembly: GCA_030151925.1. GTDB lineage: Bacteria > Bdellovibrionota_B > Oligoflexia > Oligoflexales > Oligoflexaceae > Oligoflexus. Next base: position 7,397 of record JASLCY010000153.1, on the reverse strand, counting down.
GTATTCCTTGATCCGGTCGTCGGCCTCATGGCTCAGGTCCTGCTGCTTCGCATTGCCCTTCTTGCCGTTGTAAATCGCTGCCGCGAGTTCGGCTTTGCCCTGGAGGATGCGTTTATTGAGTTCGGCCGAACGATATTCGATCATGCCGAGCTGATACATATTCTGCCATTGCACAGGACGCGCGGTTTTATCGAGGCGGATCTTCTCGCGGCGCTCCTGCCCCTTCACGAAGCTGATCTGCTGGGCCTCGGTCCAGTTGTAGAAAGCGATTTCATTCGCGATCATCTTCTCGCCGATGGCGGAAAGGTCTTCGACGTAGCTCCAGAACTGCTCGTCTTTCGCGAAGAGTTCCGGCCGCAGGGAAGCGGTGCCGGCGCGACCGAGCGTGTACTGCAGCGAACGGAGCTGCTGACGATGCTCGGCGACGAGGCTCTTCGCACGGTCGAGACGATGATTCAAGGCTGCGGCGCGGTTCAGGACCACGGACTCGATATTCATGACCGCCGCGGCTCTGCGGAGCTCATCGAGGTCATTGGATTGGACAATGATGGAGCCTTCGTATTTCTTGCTCAGGCGTTGGCCGAGGCTGTCGAGATCCTTCTGGCGATTCATGACGGTGCTTTCCGCGGCTTCGAACGATCCGCTCGACAGCTGCAGGTAGGCCATGCGTTCGCGAATGAGGGCGGCTTCCTTCGTATTCGGGAAGGCCTTGATATAGGTCTCGCCCAGTTCGCGCGCCTTGGCGAAGTTCTCCGATTGCATCAGCAGGCCGACGCTTTCATAGATGGCGAGGCGTTGGCTTTCGCCCGGTCCTTCCACCTTCTGATACCAGTCCCAAGCGAGTTTGGGCAGGTTGCGCGCCGCATAGAGGCGAGCGAGGTCGAGGCGCGCGAGCTGGCGAATGAGGTAGTGCGATGCGTTGTCGTCATTCGCTATCTTGAGGAAGAGCTCTTCGGCCTTGTCGTAGCGTCCAAGCTTGAGATTGACGAGTCCGAGATAGAAGTGAGCGTCGGCCTGGACATGAGCCGAGCGGCCGGAGCGAATCAGGTCGTTGAGCCATTCTTCGGCGAGCTGCATCTTCTGGGTCTGGTAAGCGCCCTTGGCCGCGAGGAGCTTGATCTCGTCGCGTTGAGCGGCCGGAATGCTGTTTAAGCTCACGAGGCTCACGAGCAGGCGGTCGAAGGTCTCGCCCTCTTCGGTCAGCATGTCTTCTTTCAGCAGAAGGAGACGGGAGATGGTTTCGAGCAAACGCGGATGGTTGCCATCGGATTTGCTGGCGAAGCTGCTCAGATAGCGGAGATAGGCTTTGATCGAACGCGCCGGGTAACGGAGCTCTTCATAAGAACGTCCGAGATAGAACTGGGCGTCGAGGTAGTTGTCGATATTGGGGGTAGCGTTGAGGAGCTGATTGAGCGCCCTCACGGTATCGAAATATTCCTTGGCGCGAAAGCTCGCATCGGCCCTCTTGAAGAGCGCATTGGCGATTTCCTTCTGGACGCCCGGGCTGCCTTTGTTATCGCTGACAGCGGCTGTACTCAGTTTCTCTTCAAGACGTAAAAGGTCCTGACGCAAGGAGGCCTCGCCGGCCCGGACAGGCACCGCGAAGCCGAGGCAACCGAGAAGCAGGAAAGATCGTTTGGACTTAAGGGATATCATAGGCCTCCAGGTTCGCTTGCGCCCGAGTGTTCTGCTGCTCAGGGCGAACGATATGGACCCGATAGCCTTTATGATAAGCGCCCGGCTGGACTTGAATCGTGAAAGTCTGGTCATAACGATGATAGATATTCTGGTCCAGCGGCAACGACTTCTCGCGACGGCGGACCGTGCGGGCCTCGAACTTCAAGGTATGCTGGCCCGCTTCGAGCGGCCCGAGGAAGAAGGGGATCTCGGGGCTGGGAGTCCATTCTCCGCCGTCCATCGAATAGATCTTGGTGCCGTCCACGTAGAAGTTGAGTTCGCGGATCGCCGTGAGGTCCGGATCCTCGACCTGCGCGCCCATCGCGATAAGGCTGCCCTTGTCCGCCTGGCTCAGGAGTTCGGCTTTATAACCCTCGATCTGGCCCGAGAGCTCGTCCGCTTCCTTCTCGAGCTGCGTGATCTGTTTTTCGAGGTTCTGGAAATCGTCGGCGCCCGATTGTTTGCCTTCGAAGCGGCTAGGCGTTATGCGGATGGTCTGGTCCGCTCTCTTTTCCTTGGCCACGGGCTCGATATGAAGGCTCGAAGCCTCCTGCTCCATGAGCTTTTTCTCGAGGCGGTCGAGGACGTTATCCATCTCCTGGATATCCTTGCCTTTATCAGCCGCAAAAGCCGATGTCGCAACGAAGAGCAGTGTCGTCCATACGAGGTGTTTCATCATTGTCTCGCTTTGATGGTGGCGATGGGCGCCGTAGAGTTCGCGCTACGAAGAGCCATCTTCGCCTTGGCGCTGATGGATGCGGGAACGATGATCTCGAAGCCGCGGGGCAGCGGTTTGTTGCGATGCGTGGTGTAGGCCTGGGGGAGCAGGCATTCGTTGTATTCCTTGAGCGTCTTCTCGTCGATCGGCGTAGAGGTGACGAGCTGGGAAATGCTCATGGGGTTCTCGAGCTTGATGTGATCGATCTGCATCGGGTTGCGGTTGCGGTCCCGGCTGTTCAGGTAGATGTCGCGGTAGACGTCTTTGGCCGCGAGGAATTCGCTATAGAAGTTGCGGCTCGCAAAACCGAAGGTCGGGTTCTGGTAGCGGCGGAGGATGACGTCGAGATCGGTCGTGCCGACGGTTTTCACCGCCTTCTTCATCCCGCCCGGGCCGTGGTTGTAGGCGGTGATCGCCAGCGGCCATTCGCGGAGGAGGCGAATGTTCTCGCCGAACATCATCGCGGCGCCGTAGGAGGCTTTGAGCGGCGAGAGGCGTTCGTCGATATAAGGGTTTACGGTCATGTAGAGGCGCGCGGTGCTCGGCATGAATTGGAACATGCCCGAGGCCCCGACCTTGGAATAGGCGTCCTTGTTGAACATCGATTCGACGAAGGCGATGCGGGTCAGCTCGGGCGGAAGGTTCTTGTGGCGGAAGATGTTCTCCATATAAGGGAGATACTGGTTCGCGCGCTGCGAGGCCCTGAGGAATTCGTCCGCGAGGCCCTGCTGCGTGCGCAGGTAGATCTCTTCCGTGAAGAGGCGGTTCAGGGATTCCTTGCGGCGCCCGTAGACCTGGAGGACGCGTTGCTCCATGGGACCGTATTCAAGGGCTTTTTTGCCGAGTTTCTGCAAACGCTGAATAGCGAGCTGGTAGCGCTCGGTATAACGATTGAGGAGGTTCTTGCGTTCGGCCTTGGTGTAGGGGACGCCTTTGTTGAACTTCTTGGCGAAGGCATCGTAATCGACGACATCGATCACGATATCGACGAGTTCGGGATCGTGGATGACGAACGACGAGCTCTTGTAACGGCGGAAGATCTTCTCCCAGAAGTCGCGCTGCAGCTTGACGATCGGCGTCACGGGGAAGGTGTCGTCCGAGGAATCCGCGATGCCGGTTCCTGCCAGACAAAAGAGCGCTAAAAATGTGAGGGTAAGAAAGCGCATGGCCGCCCCTTATCAATCTGCTAGCAATAGTCTCCTAGTGTCATTTTATCCACGCCAAGGCACCCAGGCCAGGGCGCCAAATTCTTGACCACAAAAGGCAGGAGGGCGGTGCTGAGCAAGGCTTACGGGGAGAGTTTGGGAAAAATGAACAAGAACCGGAAAAAAGGATTTACCCTGAGGGGAGAAAGCTATAAAAAATACCTTCCCTCATAGTCGGGGCGTAGCGCAGTCTGGTAGCGCACACGTCTGGGGGGCGTGTGGTCGCTGGTTCGAATCCAGTCGCCCCGACCATTAGGGGACAAGCCGGAGCCTTTGCAAATCGCAGGGTTCCGGCTTTTTTGTTCCGCTTTCCTCATGAGACTTCTGGTATCAGCCGATCACCTTTACTGGTAGCAAACTACCGAAGGACATAGGTTGCCACATGTCTCATTTGCAATTTCCCAAGTTGAACAAAATTCTCAAAGACTTAGGTGCCACGAAAACCGAACGCTGGCTGATTACCAAAGATGGCGTCAAACGGCAGTACACCGGTCAGGATGGGAAGCGGCACTGGCAACGGCTTCCGAAGGATCTGTATCGCGACCTCGACGAATTCGGCGTCAAGGATCTCGTTAGCCGGTTGAACGCCGAAGACTGGCGAATGAAGAAGGCTTTGGACAACTACGAGATCCAGTCGGCCTTCATTCCGCCCAAGATCCTCGTTGAGTTTGAGAAGCTCCTGCATAGGGAATCCAACGAGCAGACGGCCAAAGCCCGGATGCACAATCTCAAGAAGTATTGTCTCGAATTTTTCCTTCCGAAGTCTCCGAACCCTATTGCTTGGCAGAAGGACCTGCAAGGGGAGTGGTTGGAGTATCTGGTCAGTCTCGATTATGCGGATTCGACCTATAAGCACATCAAGACGGCTCTCAACAAGTTCATGAGCTTCCTGGCGACCAAGAATCAGGATCTCCCCTATCTTCAGTTCAAGGGGCTTTCTCGTTACCAGATTGCCGAGATTAGGCATCAGCGCGAGATGAAAGGTCTCGGGGTTCGCTGGTACATTCCCGAAACCGAGTTTAGTACGATCTATGACGAGGCTGACGACCAGCTCCGGCCCTATATTGCGATTGCTTACGGATACGGTCTGCGGCGGAACGAGCTGCGAGCGTTGAAGCTGGAGAACGTCAAGAAGAAGTATTTGTCTGTCGATGCGCAGTTGCGGGAGACCGGAGTCGTTTCGTTGCCGAAATACCGGAAGACTCGGAAGGTCCCTCATTGGATGATGAAGCCTGCTGACCTCTATCGGAACATCGAGGCACTTCAGCCCTATGAAACCGGTGCCAAGCTGTCTGAAGCCTTCTCTATTCTGACCAAGCGACTCTACCAGGAAGGCGAAATCAACGCCGCCTATGTCCTGCACGACTGCCGTCACTCGTTTGTTTCGAACGCTGTGAAAGCAAACTCGGTGCATGAAGTGATGATTGCCGCTGGGCATGCGGATTTGAGAACTACCAGCACATATCTCAAAGACACCCGCGCGCTTGACGACGAGGTATTTGTTCCAAATCGGAGTGTCAGTTAAGGAAAAAATTACGAGCAAATGTTGTGTGGGAGAAGGCCATCGCCTTTTCCCACTTTTATATCAAAGGGAATTGAGAGAAGCCTGGGGGCATTGCTCCTTGAACGCTGATGTTTCCACTTGAACCGTAATGTGAGAAATTCCGAATTTTTCGTGCAAGGCGTCCTTAATTGCGGCAAGTAGCTCGGCGGAATGCTCTTTTTCCGTTGTAACAAGATGGGCGGTAAGCGCGACATCGGTCGTGCTTAGAGACCAAACGTGAAGATCATGAACTTCCTGGATGCCTACCTGCCCTAGAAGTAAGGCCCTTACCGACGAAATATCGATATGCTTTGGAACGGAATCGAGTGATAGGTTGAGCGATTCTTTGAACAAAGACCAAGTACTTCCCAAAACTACGACAGAGATCACAATACTGATAATGGGGTCAACGATTTGCCAACCGGTTTTTAAAATAATGATCCCTCCTATGACGACACCGATCGAAACCGCGCAATCAGCAGCCAAATGGAGAAAGGCCCCTCGGATGTTTGCATCGCCCTCCTTGCCTCTAAAAAAGAAGAAGGCAGAAACACCATTGATGACCACTCCGATCGCTGCTACGACAATAACGGTATACCCATCGACAGTACCTGGATTATGAATTCTAGCAATCGCTTCCCAAATGACTCCTCCAACCGCAGCAATGAGTAATAAGGCATTGGCTAGGGCCGCAAGTATCGTCGATCGCCTTAATCCATAGGTTCGGCTCATGGAAGGATTTCTCTTCGCAAGAATCGTTGCCCCCCAGGCCAGCGCCAATCCGAGTACATCGCTAAGATTGTGAGCACCGTCTGCTATTAAGGCGACAGAATTTGAAATGACTCCATAAGTGACTTCCGCGAAGACGAAAGCCAAATTCATCCCTATTCCAATAGCAAAAGCCTTGTTATTATTTGGAACTGCCGCGGCATGGTCATGATCGTGATTATGACTCATAATAATTCTTCTCCCTTCTTTTCAAAGAGCAAGTATAGGGCTGGTAGAACCAACAAAGTCAGTAGGGTGCTTGTGATCAAACCCCCTACTACGACCGTTGCGAGAGGCTTTTGAATTTCGGCTCCTGTGCCAGTGGCGAGAGCCATAGGAATAAAGCCAAGCGAAGCAACGAGGGCCGTCATCATCACGGGACGGAGTCGGGTCAAAGGACCTTGTAGAAGAGCGTCTCGAAGATTCAGGCCTTCCTTTCGCAATTGATTGATGAAGCTTACCATTACAAGACCATTCAATACCGCAACTCCCGAGAGTGCGATGAAGCCTACCGCTGCCGTGATGGAAAAGGGCATACCTCTCATCCATAATGCGATGACTCCGCCGGACAACGCCAAAGGAACTCCTGAGAAAATAACTAAAGCGTTTTTGACGGAACCGTAAGCACTGAAAAGAATAATAAAGATGAGGAGGAAACAAGCGGGCACTACCATCGCCAATCGCTGTCTTGCCGCAACGAGGTTTTCGAATTGACCGCCCCATTCAAGCCATTGTCCAGATCGAAGTTTAACATCTGCTTCAATTCTCTTTTGCGCCTCTGAGACGAAAGACCCTATATCGATATCCCTGACATTAGCTTGAACGACGACACGACGTCTACTGTTCTCACGGCTAATTTGGTTCGGACCTTCCGTAACTTGAAGTTTGGCGACTTCCCCTAAAGGAATGAAGGAAGCTCGATTTTCATCTCTACTTTCGTGTCTATGACCTTGCGCAATATTGGAACCGCTTTTATTTTCTGAGCCTTCGCTTCGGGGAAGGGGGATCGGTATGGCATTCAAGTCGTGCATGCTACCCCGTATAGATTCAGGTAACCGGACCATCAAATCGAATCTCTTATCTCCTTCAAAGACTGTCCCTGCCTCACGTCCACCAATGGCAATGTTCACAAGCTCTTGAACGTCGCGCATAGAAAGTCCAAATCTCGCTATAGAATCTCGATCTATATCCACGTTCAATACAGGTAGACCTTTGGTTTGTTCGACTTTAACATCCGCCGAACCAGGTATGGACTGAAGAACTTTGGCAATGGCATTCGCAGTTGCCTCAATGTCCTTGAATTCCTCTCCATAGATCTTGATTGCCACATCACCCCGGACTCCAGCAATCAATTCGTTAAAGCGCATCTGTATCGGTTGACTGAACTCATAGTTGTTGCCCGGAAGTTCCCCAACGGCCTTCTCGATTTCTTGGCGTAAGTCCTCTTTCGTTTTATCCTTATTCGGCCATTCGTCACGAGATTTTA
>JASLCY010000144.1 GCA_030151925.1 Oligoflexus sp. | reverse complement strand
CGCCAGGCCGCTGAAGGGCTTTCGGAGATGGTCAACGACCTCCTCGATACCGTGAAGATCGACGCTCACAAACTCTCGGTCAATCGAAGCGTCATCGTCCTTGCCGATCTATTCGACACCCTGAAGGCGATGTTCAGGCCCCTTATGCCCTCGGACGTCCCCGTCGAATTGGTTTTTCAGGATACGCAGAAAATAGCTGATTTCGTGAGCGACGAGTCGAAGATCTCGCAGATCCTCCGGAATTTTATTTCGAATTCCCTGAAATTCACGGCAGTTGGCGAAGTCCGGGTCGACGCCCGCATCGAGGACGATAAGGCCCTCGTCATCGCTGTAAGCGATACGGGCGTTGGCATTGCCCCCGAACACCAGGATAAGATCTTCGAGGATTTTTATCAGGTGCATGGCGCTCATCAACAGCGCGCCAAAGGTACTGGCCTTGGCCTTCCGCTGGCTTTGAAACTCGCTCGCCTTCTGGGCGGCAACGTGAAAGTCGAAAGCGCATTGGGCCGAGGTTCGACCTTCACTTTGCGTATTCCCTACGAGCGGGCTGAGACGGCAAACATGATTCTGGCTAAGAAGCGCATACTGGTCATCGACGACGACGAGTCTTCCTTTCTCACGGTGAAGGACGCGCTGCGCTTTTACCCGGCTCAGTTCGAGTTTTCCCTGAACGGCAGCGACGGCCTCGCAAAGGCGAAAACGATGCCGCCCGATCTCATCATCCTCGACGTGAACATGCCAGGAATGGATGGTTACGCCGTGCTGAACGAGCTGCGCCACGATCCGGCCACTGCGGGCATTCCCGTGCTCTTCAACAGTTCCGTCCGCCTGAAACTCGAAGATTTTAATGGCAATGCGCCGCGGCCTGATCGTATCCTGCACAAAGATGATCTGAGCGCGGGCAATGGCATAAGCCCCGTCCTCGAAATTCTGCACTGGGAGAGGACCTATGAAGTCGCAAGAACTTGACTCGCCCCTCATCCTCATCATCGAAGACGAGGAGTCGACTCGATACTCTCTCACCTGGGCGTTGAAGCAAGGATCCTATCGCATCATCGAAGCGGCGACGGCTGCGGAAGGCTTCGCGAAGATCGCCGAGAACCCCGACCTCATCATACTCGACGTCATGCTTCCCGATATGTCCGGATTCGCCGTGTGCGAGATCCTGAAATCCGATCCCAAGACGGCCTCGATCCCCATCCTCCACATGTCCGCGTCGTATTCCAGCTCGGCGGATAAGAGCCAGGGGCTCGAGATCGGCGCGGACGCCTATCTCATCCATCCCGTGGAGATGCCGGAGCTCCTCGCGACCGTGAAGGCCCTCCTCCGGGTGAGGCGCTCGGAAGCCCAGGCGACCGCGGCCGCCTCCCTTTGGGAATCGACCTTCAACGCGATCCAGGACGGCGTCTGCGTCTTGGACCGCGAGGGCAGGATCCTCCGCGCGAACCAGGCTTTCTTCTCGCTCATGGATGCGGTCGAGGTCGGCGACAGCTTCCAGGAGAAGCTCCCGCACTTCGCTCAGCGGTTCAAAGATCCGAGCGAGCAGGAGATCGCGCACGCGGGCCGGTACTTCACCATGCAGTGCAATATCCTCGACCACCAAGGCCTCGTCTGCACCTTCCGCGACGTGACCGAGAAGGTGGATCGCGGAGCGCGAGATCCTCGAGGCCAAACGCAATGCGGAGGCCGCGAACCAATCGAAATCGCGCTTCCTGGCGAACATGAGCCACGAGATCAGGACGCCGCTCGGCGCGATCATCGGCTTCGCCGAGCTGCTGCAGACGACTTCGGAGCCGACGGAGGCCTCGCTCTATACCGAGACCATCCTGAGGAACGGCCGCAACCTCAATATCCTGATCGACGATATCCTCGACCTGTCGAAAGTCGAGGCCGAGAAGATGCAGTTCGGCCACGAGCCCACCGACCTCCTCGAGTTCCTGGACGATCTCAAGGCTTCGTTCAGCGTCCAGGCCGCGCAGAAGAACCTCGCGTTCCATACGAAGATCGATGCGGACGTCCCTCTCGTATTCCTGACCGATCCGGTCCGCCTTCGCCAGATCCTGATGAACATCGTCGGCAACGCGGTGAAGTTCACGGCCGAAGGGTTCATCCACATCCATGTTACGACGGTCGGCGACCGCCTCCAGTTCGATATCTCGGACTCCGGCCGCGGCATCGCCGAGGAGGACATCGCGAAGCTCTTCCAGCCTTTCTCCCAAGGCGACAGCACCACTACGCGCGCCTACGGCGGCACCGGCCTCGGCCTCATACTCTCGAAGCAGCTCGCTCGGGGCCTCGGCGGCGACGTGAGCCTGCTCACGACCGAGCTGGGGCGCGGCACGATCTTCCAGGTGACGATCGCTCTCGAGACGGCGCCCAGGTCGATGCTGGAGAGGCCGCTGAAGACGGTCCAGGGCAAACCGATAAACATAGAAGGCAAGACCATCCTCGTCGTCGACGATTCACCCGACAATAGGTTGCTGCTGAGGCGGATACTCTCGAAGCAGGAAGCGAGGGTGCTGGAAGCCGAAACCGGCAAGGAAGCGCTCGATTGCTATCAGGAAGCCGACCTCATCCTGCTCGATATCCAGATGCCCGTCATGGACGGCTACGATACGGCCCGCACCCTTCGCGAGTACGGATACGAAGGCCCTATCATCGCGCTGACCGCTCACGCGATGAGCGAAGAGCGCGAGAAATGCCTGAGCCTCGGCTGCAATGATTACCTGACCAAGCCTATCGAGTTCCAAAGCCTGCTCAACTCTAT
>JASLCY010000121.1 GCA_030151925.1 Oligoflexus sp. | reverse complement strand
ATAGATAGAACCATGGAAAAGCGCCAGATCCTTGACGTTCTCATGCCTTATCTGGACGTCCTCCTCCGATTCGATCGCCCCGCTCTGCTCGCTCCTATCCGTCAGCCAGCGGAAGGTGTCGAGCATCGCCAGCTGGTTGCCCGCTGATTTCAGCAGGGCGTCCGAGAGCGAGGTCGCATCCGCGAACGCTATGAATCGGGCCTTGCGGGTGGATTCGCCGGCCACGACCAGGGGAAAGGCCTCGTGCTTTTCACCGGGAGAGGCCTCTATATCGCCGTTGGAATCGCGGAACGTGCTGGCGAGGCTCGAGATCAGCGGCGTGAGCGCCCAGTCCGGCGTCTTCGGCTGGAGGTCGAAGGAACCCGAATGGAAACTCATGTAGGCGATGCGCGACTGGTTCGCGTTGAGAGTCTTGGTCGCCGGATGGTTCGCGTAGGTGTTGGTGAAGAGGAAGTAACGATCCGTCTTCTGCCGCGAGCTCGTCACGTATTTCTCTTCGTTGGCCAGCGGGGTCTTGTCGTAAGTGAGGCCGAGCCCTCGGAGGAAACGGTCGAGCTCGTCGCCCAGGGGAGCGAGGCCGCTCACGTCCTCCGTGCCGCGATCGATATCCAAGGCGATGAAGAGACGGCCGCCCTTATCCAGGTAGCGTTTGAGCGCCTCGAGCTCCTGCGGTATGAAACCCGCAGTCGGTCCGAGGACGGCGACGGCCTTGGCGTCGTCCGGCACATCGCGGAACATCGCGGTCAGGCGCCTGGTCTTGAAGTTCTGGTTGCGCAGGATCTCCTCGAGCGCCGTGATCTTGCGCAGAGGCGAGCCTCCGCCCGCTTCGTAGTTCATCTCGCCGTGCGTACCCGTGAAATAGATGATCGCGGGCGGGCTGGTGAGCTGGAGTATCTCGCGCTGGAAGTTGGCATCGAGCGTTTTGAGATTACGCCGCGCATCGTCGAGCTTATCGCCGATGTCGAACCTCTGCCGCCGCTCGCCCTGCATCAGGACGACCTGACCGTTGCGGGCGACGCGATACGATTCGGAGCGCGCGGGATCGTAATCCTTGTCGAAGTATTCGAGCTCGAGTTTATCGGATTTGAGGCTTTCGAAGTATTCGCGGACATAAGGCAAGGCTTCGCTGTCCTTGCTGAACGCGAGGCCGACCTTCACCGGCGAGGCAAGGCTCCGCACGATCGCGAGGCTCGAAGCGCCCGGCCGCGTGCTCTTGAGGTAACTCAGGTCGAAGGCGTGGTCTTTTTTGTTGGCGGCGAAATTGAGGCCGAGCAGGCCGAGGAATAAGAGGCCGAGGGTCGATGAGGACAGGAGCCTGGCGCGAGTCGCGTCGGGACCGTCCAGGTTCATGGCCCTGAGATTGCTTATCTCAAGACCGAAACCGACGAAGATGCCGATCACGGCCGAGGCGATGACGCCCGCGAAGAGATAGGGATAACTCGAATGCGCAGGGTTGTTCCTGGCGACGAGCGTCAGCACGAAGGCCAGATCGAGAATCGCCTTCCAGCCGAAAGCCGCCGTCGCGAGGGTTTTCTCCGCCGGCTGGGCCTTGAGCGCGTTCAGCCCGTCGAAGGCGGTGAGGACGACGAGCAGGAGGCCGGACACCCAAGCCAGGGAATGAGCGCCGAGATTATAACGAAGCGCCGCGAAGAGCGCGAGCGCGGCCGCTGCGTAGATGAGCAGGAGAAAGCGCTTCAGAGTCTCGTTCATGCTTTCGTCCTCCGGCCTTCAAGCGCCCTGATCGCGCATTCGAGGAAGAAGAAGGCCACGCTCCCGTAATAGAGCAGGTCCCTGACGTGGATGATGCCGAGCGAGAAGGGCCGGAACCGCTCGCTGTGGATCGAGACGTACGAGAGGAAGTCTTTGAAGGGCGCGTCGGTCTTCGCCGCTATCATCCAGCAGACGAGCATGACCACGGTGAGGAGGGAGGCCGTGATGCCGGCCAGCAGCTGGGTCGGCGCGAGGGCCGAAGAGAAGAGCGAGATGGCGAGCACGGCCGCGCCGAGCAGGGTCGTCCCGAGGTAACCGGCCAGGACATGGCCGATCGAGATCTTGCCTTCGAAGAACAGTACGCCCGGCAGATAAAGGCTCAGGCAGTTGAGGAGCACGAGCATGACCAGCGCGGCGAGGAACTTGCCCCAGATGATCTGCCTCTCGTCGAGCGGCGAAGTGAGCAGGAGGACGAGGCTCTTCGTCTGCTTTTCCTCCGCTATGAGGCGCATGGCGAGCAGGAGCGCGGCGACCATCGTGATGCCGCTGCTGTAAAAGAAGAAATCCCTCAGGATGTCGCTCGAATATTTGGGAGCGTCCCCTAAAGCGAAGGCGTTGAAGAGGATGCCGTCGAACAGGAGCGCCACCGCGAGGACGATGTAGCCGAGCCAGGTCGAGAAATAAGAGCCGAGCTCGCGACCGAGTATGGTGAGGACCTTATTCATCCGCGCCTCCGCGTATCAATTTGAGGAAGAGGGTCTCGAGCTCGGCTTCGCGCCTTTCGAGAGTGAGGAGGTCGAGGCCCGCACGGACGATGGCTCGCGCCACCTCGGGCCTGATATCGTGCTCGCTGACGATATGAAGGCGTTCGGGTGAGAGCTGCCGGATCGATCGCACGCCGGCGAGCGCCTCGATCTCGCCCGTCGCCGGCTGGATGGGGCCGGACGTCTCCACGCGGATCTCCACGTCGCGGCTCGCCTTGCCGCGCAGCTCCTCCTCGGTGCCTTCGGCCACGAGCCGGCCTTGGTCGATCACCAGGATGCGGTCGCAGGTGCGGGTGATCTCGGAGAGGATGTGGCTCGAGAGTATGACCGTATGATGATGTTTCAGGGAAAGGATCAGATCGCGCATCTCGACGATCTGCACCGGATCGAGGCCGTTGATCGGTTCGTCGAGTATCAGGACCTTGGGTTTGTGCACGAGCGCCTGGGCGATATTCACCCTCTGGCGATAGCCGTGCGAAAGGTCGGCGATCCGTTGGTGCTTCACGTCGGTGAGGTTGGTCTGCTCGAGGACGGCGTCCACGCGGCTTTTGATGTGGCTTTTGTTTACGCCCTTCAATCGCCCCGCGAACTCCAGGTAACGAAGGATGGTCATCTCATCGTAAAGCGGCGGCGTATCGGGCAGATACCCGATGTGCTCACGCACGGCTTCGGGCTCGCGCCGAACCGAATAACCGGCGATGAAAGCCTCGCCCTCGGTCGCGAGGTGGAGCGTGCCCAAGGTTTTGAGTATGGTGCTTTTTCCGGCGCCGTTGAGGCCGAGGAGACCGACGATCTCCCCATCGCGGATATGGAAACTGAGGTTATTCACGGCTCGTTTCTGGCCGTAAACCTTGCTGATCGCGCGTACGTCAATCATGGTCTTTCATCCTCAGACTGTTACAAAACAGTCCAAAGATATCAATTGCCTAGGACGTTGGCAACCTTAGGGACTCTGGGACGTCACTTGAGACGCAAGCGAGGATGGCAAATGACTGACGTAATCCGCGCTCAAACGATAACCCTGCAGGCTGAGCGTTTTCAGATTCGGCAGCAGGGACCAGTTGATGCAGGTGAGATCGGTTTGCGTCAACGCGCTGGTCGTCCGCAGCGTGAGGGTTTGCAGCTGGGGCAAAACCGCTTTCGGCCAGACGGCTCCGTCGCAGCTGAATTCCTGCACGGCGAGCGTCGTGAGAGCGGGCGCCCTATCCTCCTGAAGCCAGGAGCTCGGCACCTTGCCGATCGGCACGGAAACCTGCAGGGACTGGAGCGCCGTGAAACGGCCCCAATCGAGGGCGGTGACGGCCATCACCGCGAGCTGGTTGAGTTTGAGCGTGGTGACGCTATCGGATCTCAACGCGCCCCAATCCAGGCTCTGGTCCTGCGTGCGGCCGGTGTTGCGTCCGACTATCGTGAGGTTGCGGAGTTTCGTCAGCCGCGCGATGACGTCCAGGCCCTCGTAATCATGCGTGAGGAAAGTCAGGTCCTGCAGGTTGATAAGGCCCGCCAGGGGACGCAGATCGGTGATCGCGATGGTCTGCTCCGGGAAACCGAGCGTCAGGCTCTTAAGGCTCGTGAGTCTCTCGACCCACTCCCTGCCGCCGCTCTGGAACAGGCCGGGGATCATGTCGGCCGTCAGTTGCCCCTGGAATTCCAGCACCAACTGCTCGAGTATCTTATGGACCGTGACCCAGCTGGATTGCAGCGACTTCGGCTCGGTGAACCAATGCAGCCAATCGCTGTGATCCGCGGTATCCGGATCGGTGTCGAGAAGGAAACCGATATCGAGCATATGTTTCGCCGGTTCGACTATCGTGAGCCGGCGGCCCGAGGTGGATTCGATCCAGGCCTGGTATTCGCCTATGCGCGTGAGCACCGTGGTCGGCGAACCGCAGCTGGTCGATTCTCCGCCGGTGAAGATAGGATCCTTGCCGGCGACGATGCCGAAGAGCAGGTCCTGGCCGTTGCGGTTCACGAAACTCGGGCCGCCGGAGTCTCCGGGGCAGGTGCCGGCCGTCTGGTTGGTGACCAGGCTGCCGATCACGGCGAGGTTGATGAGGTGCGGCGACGACCAGATGCTTTTGAGGGCTATCGAAAGCTGGGTGAGCTTGCAGTTCGCGTCACCGGGATTGCATGCGGTCTCATTCGAGGCGCCGACGAGGTTCATCGGGGTATTCACCGCGACGCCCGCGCTGTCGCCGAGTATCGCCGCCGGTTTATAAACGCCGGGCGCAGGCCTCGAGAGCAGGATCCAGCCGAGATCGAAGTTCGGGAAGAAAGCGAGGCTATCGGCATGCACCTGCTCGATCCTCGCGGCCTGGCGCGTTTGGTCGCCGGCGTTCGCGAGAGGGAAGACGACCGAGAGTTCGCTGGCGTCATGCCCCGTTAAACAATGCGCTGCGGTGAGCACCAGATCGTTCGCGACCAGGACGCCCGTGCAGTACGAACGTTGGCTCGCGGCGATGCGCACGACGCTCGACGTAAGGGTAGCGGAAGGGGTCGAGCCGCCGGTCAGATCCAAACGCGACCAAGCCTTGCCCCCGCCCTGACCGCACGCGGTCATCGCAAGGAAGGCTAAAGCGATGAAGATGGAGCTCAACCGTGACAAAGACTTCTCCTTGAATATGTAAACAGCCCTTAAACTGCTGCCCAATTCGCGTCAATATGATTTGTTTAGTTACTTTGAAGAACAGGCTGATCTTCGAGGCCCAGAGATCTGTTCATCCTGAGGAAGGCTTTGAAGAAACGATCAAAGATACTCTAAGATCTTGTTTTAAAAAGCTTTCCACGTGAGGGTATGAAGCAAGAACCATGCACTCCGCAGGCCCTTGATCAGTAAAAAATCCCAAGACCGTGAGATCGCAAACCTAAATCTTGATTCTCTCGTCTTTTTTGACTCACAATGCGAACTCGTGTCTTTCATGATCTCAGAACAGAACCGCTTCCAAGCCGGGAAGACAAAGTTTACAAAGGGAGCGGTTGCATTTGTGTACTACTCACGGTGATTGAATCACTCTGATCAATTTTCAAAGCGAGGCTAACGGTTTGCCACAGAGTTCACTCCCGTTTCGATCGGCTCTCGCCCTGAGCATCATCCTCGCCCTCGCCTCACTCATGCTCGGCTGGAGCTTCGGCGGCGCCACGCTCTATCCTTGGCAGCTCTTCTCGCTCGATCCCAGCGACATGGCTTATCACATCCTGCTCTCGATCCGCCTTCCCCGGTTGCTCTGCGCGGCGTTGATCGGAGCCGGCACGGGCGTGGCGGGAACCTTGACCCAAGGCCTGTTCCGCAATCCGCTCGCCAGCCCCGACGTCATCGGCATCAGCAGCGGCGGGGCCTTCGGCGCGATCCTCGCCTTCTTTTTCGGAGCGACGGCCTTCGGCCTCTGGACCCTCCCGCTCTTCGCTTTCGCCGGCTGCCTGCTCACGACCCTGCTCGTGCTCGGCGTCGCGCGCTCGGAGAAGCTGCACAGCACCGAGGACCTCCTGCTGATCGGCTTCGGCGTCAACGGCATCCTCAGCGCCCTGAGCTCTTTCCTGCTCGCGATCTCGCTCAAGGACTATGAAAAAGCGCCGGCGATGATGAACTGGCTCCTCGGGACGCTCGCGGGAAAATCGTGGGACCATGTGCTCCTCGCCCTGGCCCCCGTGCTGCTCGGCATCACCTTCGGCTACCGCCTGAGCTATCGCCTGAACGTCCTGAACCTCGGCGCGGACGTTTCGGAGACGCTCGGCATCAAGGTCCTCCATCTGCGCTGGCAGACGATCGCCGTCACCGCGCTCATCGTCGGGACCGCGGTGTCCATCGGCGGGCTGCTGCCCTTCCTCGGCCTCATCGTTCCCCATATCACGCGTTTGATCGCGGGCCCCGACCACAGGAAGGTGCTCGTCCTCTCGGCTTTCAACGGCGCCACGCTCCTCGTGCTCGCGGACCTCTTCGCGCGCACCGTGATGGCTCCGAACGAACTGCAGGTCGGCGTCCTCATTTCGCTCGTGGGTTCGCCCTGTTTCCTGTGGATGCTGGCCAGGCAGAGAAGGAGGCTCGCATGATACGAGCGGAAAGCCTCTATGTAGGCATCGGCGGCAAGACCCTGCTCGAGGGCGTGGATGTCTCGATACCCGAGGGCTCTATCTTCGCCATCATGGGCGCGAACGGAGCCGGAAAGACCCTGCTCCTGCGCTGCCTCGCGGGCCTCCTCAAACCCGAGCGGGGCGCCATCACCTCTTCCTTCCCCGAGAAAGCCAGGGCCTGGGTTCCTCTGAGCCAGGTTCTGCCGTTCGATATGGTCGTCGAAGATCTCGTGGTCATGGGACGTTATGCGCAGCATCTCGGTTTCGTGCAAAGGCGCGATAGGGACATCGCCTCGATCGCGCTGGCGAGGCTTGGGCTGGAGGAGCTCAAAGCCCGTCGCTACAACACGCTCAGCCGCGGAGAGCAGACCAAGGTCGATATCGCGCGAGCGCTGGCGGCGGAGCCGCGATTGATCCTGCTGGACGAACCTTATTCGAACCTCGACATCGACGCGACCCTGCAGCTCACGCGCCTGCTGCACGAACTCCGCTCGGCGGGCACGACGATCGTGCTTTCCCACCATGATCTCTTCACCGCGCAGGAAATAGCGACCCATGCCCTGTTCCTTAGGAAGGGGCGGCTGCTCGCAGCGGGACCGCTCGCGGAAGTCTTCACGCCCGCAGGCATCGCGGCGGCCTATAACGTCAGGGCCACGACGCTCACGAACGAGCTGGGCTCGTTCATCCGTTTTGATCAGGAGAAAAATTAGGGGATGGAATTCCAGGCGCCGGCCGGCTCGAGGTTGGGATCGCCGTAGCCGAAGACGCCGGTGAAAGCCGTGCGATCGGCGTTCGACCAGGTGAACTTATACCAGCCGCTCGTCGAGGTTCCGTCATAGGCCCAGTAGCCTTTGATCGCATCGAGCGTGTTCTCTTCGATCGTCATCTTGTCTTCGCCGGATTCCGTGTCTTCATCGCAGCCCTGCGAACGGGCGTCGCGGGTCCACTTGTAAGTGCCGAGGGTGCCGTTGAACTCGATCGAGGTCTGCGTCTTGATATCGGCGTCGCAGGTCTCGTCGTATTCCACGTATTGGGCCTGGATCATGCGGTGGAAGACGACCTTCTCCCAACTGATGACGGTGGCGTTCGCCACGGTCTGCCAGAGTTTGGTCGGAGCGTAGTAGCGAAGGATGCAGAGCGCGAACTGGCCGCTGGCGTCGCTCGGCACCGAGATCTTCGGTTCGGAGTTGATCGGCAGCACCTGATAACCGGTGCTGTTCAGGCAGTCTTGGGGCGTCCCGACCTTATAGGAGAAATACGTGATGCGCGGGTCGGCGGTCACGGCCATCGTGAATTCGCTCTGATCGCTGCTGGCGACGGGCAGGCCGCTCACCGCGAAGACCGCGTTGGCCGGTATCGTATTGAGCGTATTCGGCGAGGAATTCGCGGCCGCTTGGTCGGTATTCGACGCTTTCTGCTCAGCCGCGTCCTGCGCCGCGGATTGATGGGCGCCCGAGGCGGATTCGGCATTGCTCTGCGAACAAGCCGTGAGGAGCAGCGCGGCCGTGATCATCGATTTCATCGACATGCGCGAGGCTCCTTTCAGGGCAAAGGCGGAGTGGGATTGCCGGCGTCGGCCTCCGCGCTCAGACCGGTTTTGATCGCGCTGTAATCGGAGCTCGCCATCTCGGGAATGGAGGAGACGGGCACCGTGATCGCATTCAGGTCATTGACGACCGCATCATGATAATTGCCGTCCTTCGCTTGGCCCTGGAGCACCACCTCGAAGTTCGCGATCGAACTCGCGAGGGCGACGCGATCGACGGCGCGCATATAGAAGAGCGCATCGTAGCGGGAGTCGTTCGCCAGGGATTTCGCCACCACGTTGGCCGCGAAGGAGCCTTTGGATTTCCAGCCGAAACGATAGGGATAGGCGACCGGGTCAATGGCTTGGCGTTGGCCGCTCTGATCGGTGATACGGCAACCGTAGAGCGTATCCGCTTGATCGGCGCCGGGCGGAACCTCTTCCGCGCAGCGCAGGGCCGCGCCGGCGATCTGAGCCGGAGGGACGATGGATTCATCGTCCTGCTTTTGGGCTTCGGCATCTTTGTTCGAATCTTTGCCGGCTGCCGCGGTCTCGCTCTGATGCTTGGAATCAGAGTCCTGGAGCTTGGCATTGGAACAAGCCAAGAGCAGAGCGGTGAAAATGATGGCCGTGAAACGCATACTCTAATCCCAAACCGGTCATTTGCCGGAACTAATCGGTAGAGAGGATGGATAAATTTAATGATCGTTACAGATGATTTGGCAAAGTCGCAAAGAAATCTGTAAGAATTTGAAATTAATAGATAACTCAGGAAGCCAAACACCGCCTCGGCCAACGTGTTTTTCTATTTAAACTGATCTTTTCGTCAGGCTTTGCCGAGCGCCCGGGAGCGTTTAGTGGCCTTCTCCACCGCACTGACGAACATGGACCTCAGGCCTCTCTCCTCGAGCTCATGCAACGCGGAGATCGTCGTGCCGGCCGGCGTCGTCACCTGGTCCTTGAGGATGGCGGGATGCAGGCCGGTCTCCTTCACCATCGCCGCCGCTCCGAGCACGGTCTGGGTCGCGAGTTTGAGTGCGAGGTCGCGCGGCATCCCCATCTTGAGCCCGCCGTCGGCCAGCGCTTCGATCACCATGTAGATATAAGCAGGACCGCTGCCCGAAAGGCCCGTGACGGTATCCATCAGGCTTTCTTTGGTCCAGTAGGCCTCGCCCACGCCCTTGAAGATCATCTCGGCGATATGCGCATGCGCTTCAGTGCAGGCGGCGTTCGCGGTCATGGCGGTGGCCGCCTGCTCGATCACGGCCGCGATGTTCGGCATGGCTCGAACCACAGGACCCTTGAAATCAAGCTCTTCGGCCACCGATTCGGTTTTCTTCCCGGCGAGTATGGAGACGAGCAGGCAACTCGTCTCGAGGCGCCCCTTGAGGCTGGCTGCCACAGCATGAAGGTCCTGAGGCTTGATGCAGAGTATGACGACGTTGTTCCTGCTGTCGATGCCGGCCAGGCTCGCGAGACCCTGGACGCGCGGCGACAGGCTCGCGAGCCTCTCGACTTTCGCCGGATCGGCATCGAAGACGGCGAGGCTCTTTTGCGCCAGGCCTTGCAGGGGAAGAAGGCCCCGAAGCAGCGCGCTGCCCATGTTTCCCAGGCCTATGATCGTGATTTTATCCATCGCCCCACCTCTTTGCTGATTTACGTTGCCGAGGAATCTCGCTATCCTATTGATATCGTTGCTCAGGCTGTCCTCTGTGGGAGGTTCCATGGCCACGCCGAAGACCTATATCCTTGCCGCTCTGCTGGCCTTTGCCGCCTCTGATGCGGGCCTCGGGCTCCAAAGCGCTTACGCCGAGACTAGCACCCCTCTGCTGGCGACGGCAAAGGTGAAAAAACGCTCGAAGAAAAAAGCCTCGACCGAACGGAAGAGTTATAACGATAGCTTCAACGCCACCGTTCCCGACGACGATACCTGGTCCAAGGTCGAACGCCCCGCGGCGCCTCCGCCCAGGCCGGCCTACGACACGCACATGATAGGCGTCGTGGGAGCGGTGAATTTCTTCGGTTCGGGCGCCGGCCTCGAATACAGCTACGCCCTCGACTCCAGGATCTCCCTCGGGGCGAGCCTGCTCCACACCTATGCGGCTTTGAAAGACGACAACGGAGAGGCGGCGGAATTCATCGACGCGACGAACACGCATTTCCGCTTCTACGGGAAATACGCGTTCCTGCCCTATCTTTACGCGACGGGCGGGCTGGATATCGACGCTATCACGGGAACCTACGGCTGGAAGGGATCGAACGTCGAAGGCGATAGGCTCGCGACGAGCTTCAACTCGCGGATCGTAGCGCTGGACCTCGCGGCGGGGAGCGAATGGAAAGGGCCTTTCCGCACCTACGTCGGCTGCGATTGGATAGGCGTGACGGTGCCCCTCGGCGGTTCCATCGACACCCATCATAACGATGACGTCGAACTCACCTCGGAAGCCCTGAAAGGCAAAAAACCGAACCAGAGGCTGGATGAGGAGATCTCAGCCCAGCTGAGGTTCCACTACCTCAACATCCGCCTCGGCCTGCGCTTCTGAATTATTTCGTATTTTTACTGGTCGCCATCGCCGCTTTCACCTTTGCGGCGGCGTCTGGATAAAGATTTTCACATGTCTCTTTTCCAAGAGGACATTCTAAATATGATTTCAACCTGGTCGAAGGGACGGAGGGTGAGAACATATCCTCATCTTGATCTTGAGAGCCTGATTCGGTCGGCGTCTTTTGCTGTACCGGCACTGGTGTTGAATCTGTTGCGGAAGCTTTGGCGGCTTGAATCGGCAGGCCCTCTATAGTCCAATTGGATGATGAAGGCAATGGAGATCTCGTCGATTCGACCTCACAAACCTTGATTGAAATTGCACTAAAGTTAATCCACTCACTTATGCTTGAAGGTGTAGACGCCGTCCCAGCTATCGCCGGGATGCTCGGCGATGTAGTGCTCGATGCGTTCGAGGTACATCGCGGTCGCCTTATCATCCGGCTTCATCGCCAGGCACAGGCCGAACTTCTCCTGCGCCTCGGCCCAGCCCTGGGTCTTGTAAGCGCGGCGTCCCGCCTCGAAATGCCCGATGAACTCGCGGATCATGTTCGGATCGGGAAAGAAGTCGGGCCGCATCAGGTGATACACCTTCACGGGCTCGTTCTTGCCCTTCACGCGGATATCGTCGAGATCGCGCGTGAAGTACTTGCCGGCCGGCAGGCGCCGGTGGGTGAACTCGCTGATCATGAGGCGGATGCCGTATTCCTTCGTCAAACCCTCGAGGCGGGCGCCGAGGTTCACGCTGTCGCCCATCACGGTATAGGTGAAACGTTCGCCCGAACCCATGTTGCCCACCGACATGGGACCTGAGTTGAGGCCGATGCCGATATCGATGTCGGGCATGCCCTTGCGCTTGAAGTCGGCGCGCAGCTTATCGAGCGCGTAGAGCATCTCCAGGGCCGCGGCGCAGGCGACGTCCGCGTGGTTCTCCATCTCGAGGGGCGCGCCCCAGAAAGCCATGATCGCGTCGCCGATATACTTGTCGAGAACGCCCTTGCTGCGCAGGACGATGCTGGTCATAGGCGTGAAGTATTCGTTCATCAGCTCCGAGAGCTTCTCCGGCGTGAGGGTCTCCGAGATCGTCGTGAAGCCGCGCACGTCGGAGAAGAACACGGTCATCTCCTTGCGCTGGCCGCCGAGGCGGAGCTGGTCCGGGTTGTCGAGGACCTGGTCGATGACTTCAGGCGAGAGGTAGTGCTGGAAAGCGCCCTTGACCTTCTTCTTCTCCTTCTCTTCCGTCATGTACTTATAGAGCGTCACGCAGGTGAACATCACCGAGACCTCGAGGCACGGGATCGCGGTGAAGGTCCAGATGCCCTTGCCGAACCAGAAGGTCTTGTCGATGAAGTAGAGCCCGGCGAAGAAGGCGAGGAGGCCGACGCCCGAGATCGCCGCGGAGCTGTAGATCAGCATCAGGGTGAAGATCAGGCCGGCGCCGATGACGATGCCGCGCTCGGTGTTGAAGATGGTGCGCGGACGTTTGTAGAAGTCGCCCTTGATGATGTTGTCCATCGCCGAGGCGTGGTTCTCGACGCCGTCGATCGCCGCATCGAAGGGGTTGGGGCGCGTATCGTTCACGCCCGTCGCCGTCGCGCCGAGGAGCAGGGTCATGCCCTTGAGCGCCTTGCGCTCGGACGGCGAGAAGTTATCGTTGTAGGCGTCGAGGAAACTGAAGTGATGGAAGGTCTGGCCCGGGCCGCGCGGGTTCACCAGGAGGCGCCCCTCGCCGTTGGAGTCGATCGGGATCTCGATCGTATCGCTCTCGTTCTCGCGGTTCACGAGCACCACGCTTTCGATGCCCGTGTTGTTGAAGAAGATGAAGGGCTCCCGATTCAGGGATTCGGCGACGGTCTTGAGCGCGAGCGAAGGCATGAGGTGGCCGTCGACGTTCGCCACGAGGGTCAACCAACGGTTGATCGCGTCGTCGTCGGCGTCGTTGTTGAAGAACGCGTAGTGGGTCGAGCCCTGGGAGAGATAAG
>JASLCY010000091.1 GCA_030151925.1 Oligoflexus sp. | reverse complement strand
GAGCACGATGTGCATAAGGGCAACGATATCGCAGCCCCGTTCGGCAGCCCCGTGACGGCGACCGCGGACGGAGTCGTGATTTTTTCGGGGAAAAAGGACGGTTTTGGCAACTTTATCATGATTGCGCACGGCTACGGCGTGATCTCCCGCTACGGCCATAACGCCGAGAACCTCGTGCAGGCCGGACAACGCGTGGCGCGCGGAGAGCAGATCGCAACGGTTGGTATGACCGGCCGCACCACGGGCCCTCACTGCCACTACGAAGTCGTCTTAAACGGCGCAAACGTCGATCCCAGTCGCTTTATCCTAAGCATGCAGTGATCTCGGCTCGGTCTGGCGGTGCCTGGCGGCCAGACCTCTTTCGAATATGAAATCCTCGCGTCCTCGCCTCGGGAAAAACATTCCCCCCACTCGCATTTGCCAGTATACTAAACGACCTAACCGGGCATTTCTGCGCACCCAAGCAGCGCCCCGCCTAGGTTTCAGTTTCTTTAATGCTTTACGCGGAACATCGACATGTTGAATCTTGCGCGCAAAATTTTCGGCACCAAAAACGAGCGAGAAGTAAAACGTTATGCCAGCACCGTCGCTCGCATCAACGCTCTCGAGCCTTCGATCAAGGCCCTTTCCGACGAGGACCTGCAAAAGAAGACCCCCGAATTCAGAGACCGCCTCGCGAAGGGCGAGAGCCTGGATTCCATCACGGTCGAAGCTTTTGCCGTCTGTCGCGAAGCAGCGCTCCGCGTGCTGGGCATGAGACACTTCGATGTTCAGCTGGTCGGCGGCCTCGCCCTCCACGAAGGCCGCATCGCGGAGATGAAGACCGGTGAAGGCAAGACCCTCACCGCGACCACCGCGGTATACCTCAACGCCTTGACCGGCAAGGGCGTCCACGTCGTAACCGTGAACGACTACCTCGCCTCCCGCGACTCGGCGCAGATGGGAAAACTCTACGGCTTCCTCGGCCTCACGACCGGCCTGATCGTTCACGGCCTGAGCGATACCGAACGCCGCAACGCTTATTTCTCCGACGTGACCTACGGTACGAACAACGAATTCGGCTTCGATTACCTGCGCGACAACATGAAGACCGAGAAGAGCCGCTTCGTCCAGCGCGACCACTACTTCTGCATCGTCGACGAGGTCGACTCCATCCTCATCGACGAAGCCCGTACGCCGCTCATCATCTCCGGCCCTTCCGAGACCCGCACCGAGATCTACGTGAAGGTGAACGGCGCGATCCCCGGCCTGCAAAAGGACAGCGATTACATCGTCGACGAGAAATCGCGCACGGTGACGCTCACCGAGGACGGCATCTCGAAGCTCGAGAAGCGCCTCAACATCGACAACCTCTACGAGCCGCAGAACATCGAATACCTGCACCACGTGCAGCAGGCCCTCAAAGCGCACATCATCTTCAAGAAAGACGTCGACTACGTCGTGCGCGATCGTAAGGTCGTGATCGTCGATGAGTTCACGGGCCGCTTGATGCCGGGCCGCCGTTATTCGGACGGCCTGCACGGAGCGCTCGAGGCGAAAGAGCATTTGCCGGTCGAGAACGAGACGCAAGTCCTCGCGACCATTACGTTCCAGAACTTCTTCCGCCTTTATTCCAAGCTCTCCGGCATGACCGGTACCGCGGATACCGAAGCGGTCGAATTCAAGAAGATCTATAACCTCGACGTCGTGGTGATCCCGACGAACCGTACGATCGTCCGTCGCGACGAGCAGGACGAGGTCTACCGCACCGCGCGCGAGAAGTTCGAGCTGATCGCCGATGAGATCGCCCGCGCCCAGGCCGCCGGCCAGCCGGTGCTCGTCGGTACGGTTTCGGTCGAGAAATCCGAGCTCCTCTCGAGCCTCCTCAAGAAGCGCGGGACGCCGCACGAGATCCTCAACGCGAAGAACCACAGCCGCGAAGCGCAGATCATCGCCAACGCCGGCCAACGCGGTAACGTGACGATTTCGACGAACATGGCCGGTCGCGGTACCGACATCGTGCTCGGCGAAGGCGTCCGTGAGCTCGGCGGCCTTTACGTGATCGGTACCGAGCGCCACGAATCGCGCCGTATCGATAACCAGCTCCGCGGCCGTTCCGGTCGCCAGGGCGATCCCGGCCGCACGAAATTCTACCTTTCGCTCGAAGACGACCTCATGCGCATCTTCGCGAGCGACCGCCTCTCGGCGATCATGCAGCGCCTGGGCATGAAAGAAGGCGAGGCCATCGTCTCGCCGATGGTCACGCGGGCTATTGAAAAAGCGCAGAAACGCGTCGAAGAGCAGAACTTCTCGTCCCGTAAGAACGTCCTCGAATACGACGACGTCATGAACCAGCAGCGCCAGGTGGTTTACACCCGTCGTCGCAAGGTCATCGAAAACCACGCAGACATCTCCTTCCTCGACGACGGCATCAAAGGCCTGGCGGAAGGCGTTCTCGCGAAGTACTCGCCGGACAACAACCCGGCGAACTCCACCTGGGACTTCGAAGGGGCGAGCAAGGAGCTTTCGGCTGAATTCAACCTGCCGCTCGACGTCGATAAGATTTGCGTCGACAAACACTCGCTCGAGGCGATGCTGCACAGCGTCGTCGACGTGGTATCGAGATCTTATGCGGAAAAACGCGCTAAGGTCGGCGCCGAGCTCATGAGCCGCATCGAAGCCTACGTTTACCTGCAGATCATCGACCAGAGCTGGAAAGAGCACCTCAGGGCGATGGAAACGCTGCAGGACAGCGTCCGCCTCCGCGGCTACGGCCAGCGCGATCCGCTGCAGGAATACAAACGCGAAGCCTTCACGCTCTTCGAGAGCCTCATGATCCGCATCGAAGACGAAACCGTCCAGGCCCTCATCCGCATGCCTCCTCCCGAGGCACAGCTTGAGGAGGCCCCCGTGGTCGCCGAGCCTGACAGCTCGAAACTCATCTTCGCCCACCCCGACGCTCCGGCCCCGACGCCGCAGCCGGGCGGCTATAGCGATGATGAAGGCGGAGAGCTCGGGCTCGCGAGCAACGAACCCGTACGCCGCGCCGGCGACAAAGTAGGACGCAACGATCCTTGTCCCTGCGGCTCCGGTCTAAAATATAAGAAGTGCCACGGTCGTCTAGAATCGGAAGATTCGGTATAATGAGAGGAGAGCCCACCTGAGTCGTGCGGCTCTCTTTTTCGTTCGGGTCGGTTTTGGGGGGATTAAGCGTGCATCGGATCTTCGACTACACGCCGCTGGAAGATGAAGTGATCGTCGCCCGCATGCTCACGCAGCTTCATCAGGTGATCGACGACGTGTTTCCCAACGCGCAGCCGGCCTCGCACCGTTTTGCCAAGACCGCCTTCACCTACGACGAACCCACGCTCACGCAGGTGGGGCCCGTCGACGCCCTGCGCGAGGCGGCCGAAGCCGGAAGGCTCGAAGACGCCGCGCTCGAAGCCGATGCCGCGAATCCGCGTTTCGGCTCCAAATCCTCGAAACGCCAGACGCTCGTGGGCCTGGCGCTCTTCATCGTCATCGCTTTGATCGCCTATTTCCTGTTCCAATCCTAAGCCGCTCTCAAGCCGCCAAACCCTTGGTCGGCCCGGTGCAGACGCCCGGTATCCCGAAGCTGGTGACATCGGTGAGGCCCATGGCGTTGGCGACGGAAACCAGGACGTTGTTATGCGGCTCGTGCGAGAGGTGGATGGAGCGCCCCATCTTGAAATAACCACCGGCGCCGCCAGCGATCACAAAGGGTATGTCCCGATAAGTATGGCTGTTTCCTGCCCCTAATTCGTTCCCCCACAAAAGCACCGTGTTATCGAAGATCGAGCCGCCGCTCGCTGAAGGGGAGTCCTTCAGCTTGCCGAGCAGGTAGGCGACCTGTTCGGCCGTCCACTTATTGATCTTGATGAGTTTCCCCGTATCCTCGAGATCATCGAAGGGCGCGTGGGAAAGGCTGTGATGGTCGTCGGGGACGCCGATCCAGGGATAGGTCTGATGGCTGTTGGCATTGCCCCACATAAAGGTCGAAATCTGCGTGAAACCACAGGCATGGCCGAGGATCATCAGATCGGTCTGCAGGCGGCCGAGATCCGCGAAACGCGACCTGTCATCGATCGCATATTTCTGCGGCATCGTCGGAGCCACGCACTGCCCGTTGCCCATAGCGGTCAGCTGCGTTTCCAGGCTGCGGATGCCGGTCAGGTGCGCGTCGAGCTTCGCTTTATCCTCGGAGCCGAGCCTGGACTGGAATTGGCTGAGCTCGCTCTGCAGCGCATCGAGGATGCTCTTCCGCTCGCTCAGTTGCCGGGCCAACTGCTCCGGCGACTTCGAACCGTCGCCGAACATACGGGTATACATCGCCCAGGGATCCTGCACGGGCAGGTTGGGGATATTGGTGTCCGCATAGGAGATGCAGCGCAGAGGCTCTTCGTTCAAGGCCAGCACCCCGAATTCCAAAGAGGCGAAGCGGGACGAACCGCCCAATCGTTTGGCGAGAAGTTGATCGAGCGACATCCGGTCGGCCCAGCCCGCAGGGCCGTCCGCGCCACCGAAGTTGCCGTGCAGCAGCGAGCCGCCCGTGAGGAACGCGGCTGGGCCCTTCATGTGCGGCCCGCCCGGCTTGCTGTCGAACAAACTGGGATCGCCGGCATAAATGCCGTCCGGCGCTGAATAAAGCTTATTCTCGATGATCGAGCGGTACTCGACGCCCTTGAGGACCAGCATGTTCGAAGCGTAGGGGCTCAGCGGCGAAAGGATTTCCCCCAGCTTGATAGGCGAATCCGCGGCCGTCGAATCGGAAAAGAACGCGGACGGGATCGTCCCGTTCGCCGAGAAGATCCCGAAGAAATGCATGGGCGCCTTAGCATTGGCGTCGGCGCCGAAGGCGGTCGCCGGCTTCCAGATATTGGTCGTAAGGCCGATCGCCAGGCTTCCCATGCCTTTGAGGACCTTGCGTCGATTGATGGCGGTGCGTCTATCCATAGTTCCAGCCTTTGGCGCCTGATGTTTCATCAAATCACCTCATTTTACGGGTTGTCGGTAGAGGAAAGCTTCGCTGCCGATGATCTCCGCGGGCAGCGACTTCAGATTGGTCCCCGCATTTTCGAAGGAGGTCTGCACCTTCTTCAGGATGCAGCCGTCGCTGTTCTGCTCGAACCGCGACAGGAGGAAGCGGAACCAGGTCTTGGTCATGCAGCTGCGAACGTCGGCGTTCTCGGCGAGCAGGCCGCCGAGTTCCACGACGCCGTTGAACTTGTTGTCGGAATCGCTGCCGTTATAGATCTCGCCCGAGGCATCGACGGTCTTGCCCCCGTCTTCGCCGCGGAAGCGGCCGATCGCGTCGAAGTTCTCAAAACCGAAGCCGATAGGATCCATGAGGCGATGGCACGAACCGCAGGTGGGGTCGGCCTCATGCTGCTTGAGGCGTTCGCGCGTGGAGACGTCTTTCGAGACCTTGGGCGGATCGGGGATCTTGCCGGGAGCGCTCGGCAGATTCTGGCAGAACAAACGCTCCCTCACGAATTTTCCGCGCAGGATAGGCGAACTCTCGTCGGGAGTGGCGTTGATCGTCAGGAAAGCCGGCAGCGTAAGCAGGCCGGAAGTGGCATCCTCGGGTCCGGCCACGGCCTTGAAATCACCGCTGCCGGTGCCGCCGTAGACCTTGGCCGTCTTATCGTTGACGAGAACCGTCTTGGAGGTGAGCAGGGCTGTGAGCGTCGCGCCCTGATTATCGATCACGTCCTGGAAGAAGGCTAAAGCCTGATCGTGCACGGCCTGCTTGAGATTCGCATCCTTCCACTCGGGATAAAGCTCCTCGTTCTTCGCTTTCGAGGAGAGATCGTCGAGCTGCGACCAGCCGCTGAGGAAACGCGCGAACATCTTCTGGCCCTTGGGGTCGGCCATCATCCAGGTCAACTGCTTCTGCACGCCTTCCTTCGAAGCCAGCTCACCGTTGGCGGCGGCTGCGAGCAGCTTGTCGTCCGGAATGGAATCCCAGACGGCAAAAGCCAGCCTGGCCGCGATCTCATTCGGCGAGAGGCGAACGGCCTTGGAGCCCAGCGTTTCGTTGGTACCGAATTCAAAGAGATAGAGAAAACGCGAGGATTGCAGCATCATGGTGAGCATGAGCTCGATGCCGTGCTCGTGGCTCACCTTAGCTCCCAGGTCGTAGAACGATTGATAGAGGGTGACGTCCTTCGCGCTTAAGCTGGAACGGAAAGCCCGCGCCGCGATCTTTTTGAAGGCCTCCAAAGCGCAGTCGCGTTTCACCGCGGCCGTATCGCAGTTAAAGACCTTGTTCAGGCTCGTTTTATCGGCCACGAAAGCCGCGGAGATGGTTTCGGCCGCGAGCTGGTAGCTTTCGATATCGGTTTTGCCCACGATCGCCGGGCTCGAACCGAAGGCCGAGCTATCGGTCTGAGTCGTCAGAACGGAACTGAGGCTCGGCAGATCGCCGAGCAGGTCGCGCACGGAGTTTATATACTGGCTTCGATTCAGGCGGCGCAAAGGAGCAGGCCCCGGATCCGTGGTGGTGCAGGTCAGCTCAGTCTGGTTCGACGAGGCTCCGCTGGTGCCGCCAGTTTGCAAAAGAGGCTTTTGAGGGGGTCGATTACAGCTTGTTATGAACAGGCTGAACACGAGCCAAAGTGAAGTTCTCATAACCCGTCCACGTCTTGAGTTGAGGCACTCTAACTGTTCGGTTTTCCTCAGAAGTCTCCTTAGACATCGTCTGTTAATTAAGAGATAAGCCGCTGTAATTTAATATATATTGTTGATTTATTATTTTCTTAATACAGGTGTTTTCCGGCAAGAAAGCCGGGAAAGGCCTTTTTTATTGAGCCGTTCCCTTAAAAGGCTTGCGTCTCGAGGACCCGTTCGTTACTTAGTGCATCTTGGGCTCTCTGCATCCTATTCATTTTACAGGAATTACGCCATGTTGCGCCACGACGGACGGTCTTCCGGCCAG
>JASLCY010000085.1 GCA_030151925.1 Oligoflexus sp. | reverse complement strand
AACTCATTCAAGTATCGGTAGGCCCGAGGAGAAGTTGAGCAGACTCGTGGGAAAGGGGGCGCATCCGGCTACGGCTAGACCGTAACCCGATGATAGATATGAATTTTTAAAATTGGTCGCGGTTTCTTTCCCAAAATTTTCCCCAATACTCGAAACCCGAGATATAGGAGACGCCGATCGAGACCCAGAGGATCATCATCCCGATATTCTCGATATCCGGGTGGCGGACGAGGAGGAGGGTGAGCGCGAGGTCCTGCAGCAGGGTCTTGATCTTGCCGAGGTTCGAGACCTTGATCGAGAAACCCTGTTCGGCCGCGGCCAGGCGCAAGCCGGAGACGGCCGTCTCGCGCGACAGGATCAGGACCGCGATCCACGCGCTCAGGACGCCGCCGCCCACGAGCACGACGGTCGCCGCGCCGACCAGCAGTTTATCCGAGATCGGATCGAGGATCTCGCCGATCTTGCTCACGCTGTTCATCTTGCGCGCGAGGTAACCGTCGAAGAAATCCGTGAGGGCGCCGAGCGCGAAGATCACCGCGCAGAGCACGTTCAGGATCTTCACGTCCCAGGGATAAAGCACGCAGAGGAAAGGGATGACGAGGATGCGGAAGAAGGTCAATTTATTGGGAAGGTTTTTCAGCCAGGTTTTGACCTCTGCCTTTTGATTTTCCATACTCAAGATGAACCTTCCTCTATGTCCCACAAGTCAGAGTGAATCGCCGCGTAATTCTGTCGTTACAATGCAATATAACTGAAGACAGCCTTGGGTGACCATGATAATTGCTGCGGATGGGGATGTCGCCCCCCTTATTCTTCAGCGAGGTGCAGAGATGGCCTTAACCATCCATACAGATCATCTGGTCGTCGGGTCGGGAATCGCCGGCCTCATGCTGGCCCACAAACTCGGGCAGAAGCACAAGGTCGTCATCATCGCCAAAGAAAGCCTCAGCGAAAATAACTCGCGTTATGCGCAGGGCGGCATCGCCTCGGTCCTCTCGCCCGAAGATTCCTTCGACAAGCATATCACCGACACGCTCGAGGCGGGCGCCGGGCTCTGCCATCCCGATATCGTCGAAGAGGTGGTCAAGGCCGGCCCGGAAGCGATTCGCGAACTCATCGAGCTGGGCGTGAAATTCACGCATCTGAACGAGGGCGACAAGGACGATCCGCGTTATCACCTGACGCTGGAAGGCGGGCATTCGGCCCGCCGCATCATCCACGCCGACGACCTCACCGGCGCCGAGGTCGTGCGCGCGCTGGGCGAGGCGATCAAGAAGAACCCGAACATCATGATCTACGAGAACATGTTCGCCATCGACCTGATCACGAGCGACAAGGTGCGGCCGGACTTCAAGCAGAACTTCTGCCTCGGCGCCTACGTCTTCAAACGCGACACGCGCGAGATCTACCAGATCCGCTCGAAGGCGACCCACCTCTGCGCGGGTGGGCACGGCAAGGTCTACCTCTACACCTCGAACCCCGACGTCGCGACCGGCGACGGCCTC
Source organism: Oligoflexus sp. (assembly GCA_030151925.1). Classification (GTDB taxonomy): domain Bacteria; phylum Bdellovibrionota_B; class Oligoflexia; order Oligoflexales; family Oligoflexaceae; genus Oligoflexus. Next base: position 9,301 of record JASLCY010000085.1, on the reverse strand, counting down.
GCCATGGGCTGGCGCGCGGGCTGCAAGGTCGCCAACCTCGAGTTCATGCAGTTCCATCCGACCTGCCTCTACAGCCAGAAGGAGAAGACCTTCCTCATCTCGGAGGCGGTGCGCGGCGAGGGCGCGATCCTCAAGACCGCCGAGGGCCGTCCCTTCATGCAGGATTACCATCCGCTCGAATCCCTGGCGCCGCGCGATATCGTGGCGCGCGCGATCGATTCCGAGATCAAGAAGAGCAGCGTGCCCTATGTGTATCTCGATGCGCGCGGCATAGGCGAGGCCCGCATCAAGGAGCGTTTCCCGAACATCTATAAAGTGTGCCTCGCGCAGGGCATCGACATGAGCAAGGAGATGCTCCCGGTGGTGCCGGCCGCGCATTTCAGCTGCGGCGGGCTCGTGACGGACGACTGGGGCCACACCTCGGTCACCAACCTCTTCGCGATCGGCGAGGTGGCCTGCACGGGGCTGCACGGCGCCAACCGCCTGGCTTCGAACAGCCTGCTCGAGGCGGTGGTGTTCGCGAAGCGCGTCGCCGCTTTCGTCGAGAAGGAAGGGCTCGTGCCGGCGCCCGAGGTTCCGGACGCGCCCTGGCGTTCGACCGCCAGCATCGAGCCGGACGAGGTGGTCGTGCTTACGCATACCTGGGACGAGATTCGCCGCATGATGTGGAACTATGTAGGCATCGTGCGGTCGGACAAACGCCTGCAGCGGGCTTATACGAAGATCACCGCGATCCGTCAGGAGCTTGAGTCCTTCTACTGGGACAACCAGATCGATGTCTCTCTTCTGGAAGTGCGTAATCTGGCCGACGTCGCCTTCCTCACCATCCGCTGCGCTCTGAAACGCAAGGAATCGCGCGGCATTCATTTTACGATAGATTACCCGAAAACCGCTGAACAGCCCGTAGACACGGTTATTTGGTGAGGCAAGTAGGCGCACACGTGCATTGGCGGGCTGGAAAAAGGTGAGAAACCAGGTATAAAGTTCAGATTATTCAGTGTTTTTACATCGGGAGTGCTCCAATGCGTATCAAAACCATCGCGATTTCCAGTCTGCTTTTCTTCAGTATGTTCACCGGCTGTAAATGCAGCGAAAAATCCAAGACAGACGGCGCAGCATCTTCGACTGGCGAAGCCGCGAAACCGACTGAGAATGCAACCGAATTGAAAATTGTCGATGAAGTCGTCGGTAGCGGCGAAGAGGCGGTCGAAGGCAAAGAAGTTACGGTTCACTACACCGGAACCCTCACCGATGGCAAAAAATTCGATAGCTCGCGCGACAGGAACGAGCCCTTCACCTTCCGCCTCGGCGCGGGCATGGTCATCCCAGGCTGGGAACAAGGCATCAAAGGCATGAAAGTCGGCGGCAAACGCAAGCTGACCATCCCGCCCCAACTCGGCTACGGTGAGCGCGGCGCAGGCGGAGTCATTCCTCCTAACGCGACCCTCCTGTTCGACGTCGAGCTTCTCGGTGTGAAATAAGCCTGAATTCGTGCGATGAGCAAAGCCCTGTCGTCAGACGGGGCTTTTTGCGTTTCGAGCTCTCAGTGCTTGCGGCTGGCGATCGCCTCGACCCATTTCTTGGACGCTCGCAGGATCTCCGTCTCATCCAGCTTGAGGAGCGGCAAGGGCATGCCGGGGCAGAAGTCCTTCAGGTCCTTGAGAGGCCCCAGGGGAACGTCGGCGGTCATCCTCTGGAGGGCCTCGTCGATGGCGGCGGTGCCGCGGCCGATCGATCCGAAGCAGGTGCGGGTGCGTTCGAGCACGGTGACGATGTCCTCGCGGGAATAACCGTACTCGTTGTGGAGCTGACGGCTTATGGGCCAGATCATCTCCGCTTCGATCAGGCCCCAGGCGTGGAAGTGCATGATGACTTCGAAGAAGTGGTTGAAGGGGAGCACCAGCTCCGTCAGGGGCGGAGCCTCCACCAGCTGGTAGTTCGGCGCGCGGCGGATGAGGATGCCGGCGACGGTGGCTTGATCCTGGGGCAGGGCGAGATAAGGCTCCAGCGCGGGCAGGACCTCGTCGTTCACGCCGCCGAAGCTCAGGTATTCGCGGTAGGAGGCGAGCGAGAGCTTCCTCTCGATATAAAGCTGGATGCCGAGATAGATGAACGCGTCGAGCTCGGCGTTGTCGCCGATCAGTATGAAACGCGCGCCGGCGGGCGCCCGGCTCATCAGCTTGAGTATGGTGGCCGTTTTATAGGCCGCGTGCTGCTTCAGGTAACGGAGTTTGCCGCTCTTCAGGTTGTAGACCTGGTTCTTGAAGGTGTCCGAGGTCCAGTCTAGGCCGTCGAGCGCGAGGCGGGAGCGGATCACCTTGCGGAGCTGGGGCGGCGAGGCCGAAAGGAAATGCAGGGAGTTCGGTTGGGGCAGGATCGAGTCGCCGTAGAAGTTGCCCCAGCGCGCGCCGAGGAGGGCGAGCGGCGCGCCCGTGACCGTGATCTTCTGCTCCGCGTTCTCGAAGGCGAGCTTCAGCATCGCCATCGCGGATTCGAAACGCGTTTCGATATAGGTCTTATCGATGTCGCAGATGATTTGGATGGCACTGAAGGGCTCGTGGATCAGTTCCTCGGTGCTGATGAGTTCATCCAATCGGTAGCGGGCATCATGTTCGGCGTCACTCATGGCTTCGGCTCCAGCAAAAACGCGGACGCCCTATCTTACCACAGGCTCAGGAGAGGAGGCTATTGATGAGATTCACCCCGATGCGGGCGGCGATGTTGTTCTGCGTGAGCAGCGCGGTCGCGGTCTGGAACAGGATGTTGGTGCGGGTCATGCGCGAGACTTCGTGGGCGTAATCCGTGTCGGAGATCTTGGACTTGGCGGCGGCGATGTTCTCGAAGGAGACGTCGTTATAGTCGCGCGCGCGATCGAGGCGGTTCTGCACCGCTCCGTACTGCGCGCGATAACCGGCGATCTTGTCGAGGGCCTGGTCGTAGATGGTCGCGAAACGGCCGTCGTCCGGCTCGAGCAGCTCGGTCGCATCCTCGAGCGAAACGCCGTCGTCGCCGCCGAGCAGGTCCTTGACCGGTTTGATGCCCAGGCCGACCGCGGTCGTCACGATGGATTTGAGGCCGTCCATGACGATCTCATTCAGGTTCTCGCCTTTCCCGTCGACGTTGGTCGCGTCGCCGACGCGGAGGACCATCTTCTGCGGAGCTTTTTCGTCGGAGCCGTTGAGCAGGGGGATGCCGTTGAATTCGGTGGTCGACGCGATGCGATTGAGTTCTTCGTAAAGCGCCTGGTGCTCGACCATCAGGAATTTGCGTTCCTGGTCGTTCAGGGTCGAGGAGGCCGCGGACGTCGCCAGTTCCTTCATGCGGATCAGGATGTTGGACGCCTCGGAAAAACCGGCTTCGGCGGTCTGCAGCAGCGAGACGCCGTCGTTGATGTTTTGTTTGGTGGTGGTGAGGCCGCGGAGCTTGAGTTCGAGGCCCTCGGCGATCGCGCGCTCGGCGGGCCGCGGATCCTCGGCCGTAAACACCTGGCCCGAGCTCAATTTGCTGAGGCTGTCGGCGTTCTCGCGACGATTGCGGTCCAGCTCATTGAGGAGCATGGCGTTCGTTGAGCTGTTGGGGCCTATGATGGGCATTAGCCTGCCTTCTGAATAGGGGCGTTGATCTCGACGTCCGTTTCCGTCTGGCTCGCTTCGAGCATGATGTTATCGCCGTTCGACCTGTCGCGGGCGTTGGCGGCGGCTTTCTCGCCGACCGTCAGGGAGCGGCCGCGGATGATATCGAGGTTCGTCTGGCAATATTCGACGATATGCGTCATGGCTTCGGTCATGGCCGGGACGCTGAGCTCGCTGCCGGCCGACGCAAGGCCGCCCGGCTGATTCTCGAACAGGGTCCTGAGGCTCTGGGCCTTGGCGATCGTCTGCGTGCCCTGATCGGTCATCACCTTCAGGCCTTCCTGCTGAGCCTGGGTGAGGCGTTCGGCGTATTGGATCGCGAAGTATTGCCGGCTCATGAGCCTCGAGATGCGATCGGTCTGGACGGCGAGCTGGTTGCTTTCCGTCTGCATCTGGGCGGCGATCTCATCCACCTCGTCGAGGCGGCGAAGGATCTTCTCCGTCATGCGGCTCACGTCGTGGCCGAGCTTCTCGGTGTTCTGCACATCCACCACGTGTTCGCCGGTGATGCGGATCATTTCGCTCACGGCGCCTACGATCTGGCGCGAGAGCTGAGACGCCTCGCGGCAGTGTTTGTCGACGTCGACGATGCGGCCCTGGGCGATGACCACGGAGTTGTTGGTCTTCTCGAGGCAGCTCGAGGCCTGGTCCGCTTCCGCCTGGATCGTCTCGAGCAATTCGGTGATCGAACGGGTGGCCGTCGACGAACGCACCGCGAGGTTGCGAACTTCCGCGGCGACCACCGCGAAGCCTTTGCCCTGCTCGCCGGCGCGCGCCGCCTCGATCGAGGCATTCAACGCCAGCTGGTTGGTCTGCTCGGCTATGTCGTCGATAACGTCGATGATATTGACGATCTCGCTCGCGCGTTCGGCGAGGGCCTTGATCAGCTTATTGGCCAGCGACACGTCGCCCGACGTCTCGCCGATCGCCTGGATCAGCTTGTCGAAGGTCTCCGTGGTGCTGCGGCTGACTTCGTTCATGCGGTGGGCGTCATCCTTGGCCCTTTCGGTCTGCTGGGTATGATCGGCCGAGAACTCGAGCGATTTGCGCAGGAGCTCCTGGACCGAATCCTGGGATTTCTTCATGGCATCGACTTCGCCGCGGACCTTGCCCTGGCTTTCCTTGAACTGATTCAAACGGATCGACAGGGCGTTCCATTCGAGGCGCGAGGCGGCCGCGAAGTTCGTCGCGTCATCGGCTTCGGTCGAGAGCTTACGAACGCTCTCGAGGCAAGCCGCGTTTTGTTCCGCCAGCGCCTGGGCCTGGCTCTTCATGAAGATGAGCTGGCTTTCGATCGCGAGTATCTCGTCGCTCGGCACGAATGAATTCGAGCGGTCGGAGGCGAGGCGATCGCGCGGGGCGGTGGCCTTCAATTTGAGTTTAAGCAGGTCGAGCTCCTCGATCGTATGCGCCAGGGCCGATTGGATAGACTCCTGATCGAACGGGGAAGGCTGCGCCTCGGTTTCGCTGCGGCGGACGACGGCGGCTTTTCCCGGACCGCGGCTGAAGACGTTGAGGCAACCCAAACCGAAGGTGAGGAGCGAGAAGAAGGCCGCGATATGCAGGGCGCGTGATTCGATCAGGGTCGAACCCTCGACGATGCCGTCCAGGTTCTTGGCCGCCTGTTCCACGATCCGCTGCTCGCTGGTCGCCTGGTTCATGGCGCCGGCCACCTGCTCGAGAGAGGTTTTGACTTTCGCGAGCTCCTCACCGCGCTGATAGAGGGCGGCGTCAGGGGATTGGATATAGATCGCCCATGCGCATGTGAAAAGGCTCACGGCCCAAAGGAGACTGGCGATGAACTTGTGCCTCGACATAGAGGACTCCTGACTACGGGTAAGGGGCAGGAGGTTGGTCGGAAAAACGCCAAGAATCTTAAGGGTCGGGAACTGCCGGGCGGAAAAATCATCTTTGCAATATGTTGTTATGAAAGGATTTTTAGGAATCATTTAGCTGGCCGATAAAAATGTCGAAGCAAAAATATCTAGAAGTCATCTCATAAATGAGAGGGCTAGGCTCGAGGAGGAGGGCGCCCGGAGTGTACGCATCGGTACATGAGGAGCGCCCGACGACGAAGAACGACGCCATCGCATTTCTGAGGCGGCTTCTAGGGAATCAGACCGGGACAGAGCTCTCTATTAGCCTTGCTAAAGGAATGTTATGAATCGACTTCATGCCATCGTTCTGGCGACAGTAGCGACGATCCTCTCCGGTACATCGTATGGTCTTTGCTCGACCAACGTATGCAGCGCGGCTCTACCGAACGATACCGATAATTATCGAGGCGTGGGGCGCATCAGCGTCATGATCAAAGGCACCAGCGCCTGGCAGACCGCTTATCAACGCGACGTCTCGACCGGCGATCCCTTCGAAGGAAGCTGCGAATGCCAGGGCGATACCCAGGCCGATCTTCAGGCCAGCCTCGAGCATCAGCTCGATCTCCTGCGCCCGAGCTATCAATTCACGAACGTGGAATGTTTCATGACAGTGGCCGGCGGCGGCCGCGCCTGGGTCTACCAAGGCCGTTATAGTGCGGCCCAGACCGAAAAAACGCCTATGGAATGGGCGAAGTCCTATTGCGGCACCGATCCTTTCCGCACCTCGCAGGAGAACGTCCTGCTCGATTCCCGTATAGAGACGGCCGCGGCCTTTACCAACGACGCCGACCTCGACGGCCTCGGCGGCGCGGATGACAAGTGCGATAACTCGCCCGCGGCCGGCCCCAACTTCGGCTGGGATATTCATAGAAGCGGCACGCTCCTCGTCGGCGAGGACGCTGGCGCGAATCGCGGCTGTTTCGCGCCTAAGGACTGGCCTGCGGAAGGCACCAAAGGCATGTCGATCACCAAGCAATGCACCGCGGTGGTCTCGGGTCGGGTTAACGGCGCCCAGGCCGCGACCGAAATCTTCCGCATGAGCGCCAGCGGTCCGGCTCCCGTCATGGGACAGGGCGACGACCTCAAGGCCGCTGCCACGACCATCATGAATCTGCGTTACGCGCAGCAGGCCGATGTCTATGCGCACTGCGCCGACGGCCGCGTGGTCGGTCCTTATTCGAGCCGTGATTATGGTCGCGCTTATGCCGAGTGGAAGGCGGCGGGCGACTGCGGCGGCAATGAGGAAGCGGTGAGTTTCGATGAGCAGCCCTATGCCGCCGACGCGACCGTGGCCGTAAGCTGCGTGATTCAAAACGATGCGGATAACGACGGCGTCGCCGACGAAATCGATATGTGCCCGTCGACTCCAGCGGGTACCGCGGTATTCCCCGAGTCGTTCTCTGATGCTTCGCTGCGAGGCTGCGCGGCGAACTGCGGCGCGGGCAAGGAACTGATCGGCGACCGCTGCGAATTGAGCTGCCCAGGCTCCAGCCATCGCGCCAGCGATAGCATGCAGTGCCAATGCTCGGACGGCACTCTGTTCGATGCCGCGGCCGGAGCGATCTGCGAAGACAAGGACGAGGATAAGGACGGCGTGCCCTGGCCTTTGGATCAGTGCCCGAACACGCCTTTCCCAGCTATCGTCGATGCCAAGGGCTGTGAGCTCGACTCGGACGGCGACGGCGTTCCCGATCGCCTGGATAAATGTCCTCTGACCCCGCCCGGCGCTGCCGTGAACGCCCAGGGCTGCGGCCTCGATAGCGACGGCGACGGCATCGAGGATGCTTTGGAATACTCTGACGGCAAGATCGATTGCCGAGCCAGCAACGTGCTCGACGGCAACGGCCAGGTGATCCCCGAACGTTATGCGGATATCATTCGCAATAAGAGCGAATTCGGCGGCAAATACCTCGGCTGCCTCCGCAGCGAGGTCGATGCGGACCACGACGGCATCCCCGATGCGATCGATATGTGCCCGAGCACTCCGCTGGGCGAGGCCGTCAGTCACCAATGCGACAAAGGCTCTCTCACCTGCGGCTGCGCTTCGGGACAACTCGATAGCGATGGGGACGGCGTGAAGGATGCCGATGATTTCTGTCCGAGGACTCCAGGTTCGGCTCAGAACCATGGCTGCTCAAATGAAGATATGAACGCGGCGCCGGCTTCATCGACCTGCCCCGTGCCCAGTTTCGCGGCCCTTACAGCCGAGTTCTACCAGCAGCTCGTCGCAGCGGGACAGGCGGCGCCCTGCAACGCTCCCGTGGATGTCGTGGACGCTGCCGGCAAGAAATACGGTTCGGTTTGCCAAGGCTCGGAAGGTTATAACGCCTACGCCATGGAAAAGAACCTGAACGCGGTGGTCGTGACGAGTCCTGACCTGGATGCCCGCGCGGCCTGCTACGTGCGCAGCCATGAGGGTTCGTCCATCCGCTCCGAATACGTGTCGCCGCTCTATCAGGCCCACCTGATCAAAGCGTGGGAGAACCGCGAGCTGCTGCAGAGCCTGGCGGGTTCCAAGGCTTACGCATGCCAGGCGCTGCTGAATGATTACAACGTGCACGTCTCCGGTTATCATGGAATGACCCAGTATCCCCGTGAATCGCTCAACGGCCACGATAGGGGCGATGCGGTGGATATCTTCGATCCGAGAGGTGGCGGCGGCGACGATGCGAAGGCCTGCGGATTGTTCAAGGCGATCCTGGACGGCGAATCGTCCCACTTTAACAAAATCTATCCATAAGGAGGAGGCATCATGTTGAAGAATATCCTGCTCAGTCTCGTTGCTCTCCTCGCCGCGGAACATGCCTCGGCGGCCGCGGACGGCTGGGTCAATCTCTTTGTCACCGAGACTCAGACCCAGGCCGGCGTGAAGTACGATTACGTGCTGCAGAACAAGAGCTCCCAGCCGGTGACGGCGATAGAAATCGGCCGTAAGGAAGTCTGTTCGGGCGCTCCGGGCCTGGACGCCAAGCTCTTCGGCGTCAATCCGCAGATCCCCGCGCCCGCGAGTTTTAAGAGTTCGGTGAGGCTCTCGGACGAAGGCCGCGCGTTGATCCATTGGGAAGGCAGCGCGAGCGATCAGAGGCTCACCGGATTCTCGGTGACCGTTCAGAACGTCAATGCCGCCTTGAGATCGGGTTATGCCTGCATCTATCGGGCTAATGCCAAGGTCTGGCAATACAAGGCGCCCATCCTCAGGGATACGGCGGCTCCGCAGCTCAGCCTGAGCCTTTCGCCGGCTTCTCTCGAGAGCGATACGCTTTTCCATACCGTGACGGCTAAGCTCGTCAGCAGCGACGACCAGGACACGGCGCCGGTGATCTCGCTGGAGAGCATCAAGTCGAGCCGTGCGGACTTCGATTTCAGCAAAGAGATCAAGGATGCGCAGATCGGGACGGATGATAGGTCGTTTCAAGTCCTGGCCGACAAGATCGGGGATTACATCGTCCAGTACCAGATCATGGATGCCGCGGGCAACACCAGTTACGCGACGCAGACCATCAAGATCGTTCAAGGCCCCGACAAGGTCGCGCCGACCCTTTCGGTCTCGCTCAGCCCGAGCAGCGTTCAGGCGAACAACCAGCTCGTGAGCGTGAACGCGACGATCTCGGTGAAGGACAATGTCGACAAGAACCCCAGCGTCCGCCTCGTGTCGATCACCTGCGACGCCTCGGACTTCAATGCCGGCGCCGATGTGAAGAATGCGGTCGCGAACAGCGACGACCGCAGCTTCCAGCTGATGGCGAAGCGGTCCTCGAACAAGGATCGCGTCTACAAGGTCACCTATGAGGC
>JASLCY010000084.1 GCA_030151925.1 Oligoflexus sp. | reverse complement strand
AACCTCGAGTCGAGCTACACCTTCGCGGCCGCTTACGTCCTCGGCACGAAGCACATCGACGACACCGTGTTCCGCGTCGAGACCACGAACCGCGCGATCTTCCGTCGCACCTGCGGCGATTCCTACGTTTCTTCGGCTCGTGAAGGCGGCGTATACCTCGCCAACGTCACGCTCCACTTCAAAGACGCTTCGCTCAAAGCCCTGTTCGACGACTCCTACGAGTTCTCGACCCTCTTCTCGGACATCTATAACAAGTCTACCAACCTCTCGACCGATGAAAAAGCCTCGATCAGCCTCAGCATCAAGACGCTGCAGATCGGCGGCGGCAGCGCGACGAACTCGGCTCTCCAAGCGGGCCAGATCATCACTTGCGGCCTCGACAACCTCGACGCTTGCGGTCAGGTCATCAGCGCGATCGGCAACTACGGTCTGAAGGATTTCCACGACGCGGTCGTGCAATCCCCTGAAGTCCTTTCGTTCCAAGTCAATCCTTACCCGCTCCAGTGATCGGGCTGAGTAAGGCCGAGGGTTCGCCCGCGGCATTCGCTGAATCGAAAAAGAACTAAAGAGGGCAGCCCACCGGCTGCCCTCTTCTCATTTCCCCTATATTTTCGCTTTAATGGCCTTTTCCTGCCCCCAAATGCCTCGTTCGCTGCGCAAGTAAGCGGCTGTATCACCAGCAAAAATCAAATGTATGGAAAATTCAGTGAAATCATCATGATCCCGAACCGAATGCGTAAATAAGATTTTTTTCGGAGGCATTATGCGTTTTCACCTCACCCTCGGTATTTCTATCCTGGCCTCATTAGGCGTCGCTTGTCGTGAAGACGCTCCGACTCTTGATAAGCAGGTTCTCATAAGCCAACAGCAACCCGACCAGGAGAACGATGACCTGAGCGGGCTGAGCGACAGCGCGGGCAGCAGTGATGCGAATACCGCCAAAACCAAGACGATCGCTTCCGACGCGACTCTGGCTTTGGCCTATAATTCCTCGGACGACGTTCCGATCGAAGCGGGCCTCCAGGGGGCGGCCCTCACCAGCGTCTCGAATCAATTCAATCCCGCGGTGGCCGGTCTCTATACGGTCGCCAACGGCAGCGTTCAGAAGGGCAAGAATTTCAGCCTGGTCTTCACTCTGTCGAACAACAGCTCGGTCGACGGCGAGGTGAAGCTCACGCCGACCCTCACCAGCGCGGTGTATACGGATTTCGACAATGTCTCGCTCGGCACCAAGGCCGTGAAGATCCCGGCTGGCGGCGCAGTCAAGGTAGCGTTCGATGTCCCCGTCTATATCCAGGACCCTGCGACCAAGGCGAATTTCGCGGTCGGACCGGGGCACTACGATGTGGGTACGACGCTCGAATTCGGCAAAGAGAAACGCCAAGGCAGGCCCTGGTACTTCCACGTCGCCGACAGCAATGCGGTCCTCGCTCTCGTGATCTACGACAAGGATTACTTTCAGGTAGGCGAAGCGAAGGGCGCGGATCCCCAGAAGTGGATGCAGGAGACCTTCACTCGCAAATCATCTCTCTACGATCCCGCGACCAACCAGAAGAAGGTCTACGCGAGAGGCTTCGACGAGATGATGAACGTCAGGCACATGTTCAAGATGGTCGAGGTCTCGAGCTCCGACATCCCGGCGAATATCCCTCATCAGGAGCAGGTCAAACAAATGGCTACGAAATTGACCGGTATGAGCCATTTCTGGGCCAACGCCGTTGCGCCGGCCGATCGCCACGGCTATGACTATGCGATCGGACTTTTCAACGGCGGCTGGGGCGGCGTTCGCATCGGTGCGGTGACCGCCATCAGCTCCGGTTTTCCTGGCGACCGTTCCAAAGGCCGCATGCAGATGCTGATCGTTCATGAGTCGGGACACATGTTCGGCGCTCCGCACTGCAACCCGACCCTCGGTTACGTCATGTGCTCGGGCGAGAAGAACGACGCCTATAAAAAAGACCGTGAATTCGTCTGGCATCAGAGCTCGGTCGACAGGATGCGCGGCAATCTCTTCCTCCAGACGAAATAATAAGGCTGCGATCGGATTCGGCTCGCGCGGGAGCTCATGGGCGGCTTTACGGAAATCGAAAAGCTTCGCTCATAGCTCCGCCCAGCCGCTCTCCTCATAACCGTCGACGACTTCCTTCTTCCCGCCATCGACTTTCTTATGCTCGTCCGCAGCAAACATCCTCCGTCCCCTGCCGTTGCGAAAGTTTCGTACGACGGCCACAGAAAAGACTTATCGATAAAAGTAGTGCGAAACGCAGGGTTTCTCCTCCGCTTCTTTATAACCTTTATATTTATCACAGTTTATTTGGCTTGTGGTCAGATGTACTTGGTGAAAAGTTTGGAAAATAAATGCTCACGATGACAAATGTGAAAAGACGACGTCCCGTCATTACCTGTCTCGTTTGGGAGACCTTGTCAAGGCTTGCACATGCGGAAAAGTCAGTGAATCGCTTGGTATATATGCTCTTCACATAATAGCTTTAGAAATATTCACTGTCATCTTCGACGCAGAATGATGTTTTTACCTCTCAATCCGATCACTTCGAAGCACGCCTAAGCTCGTAAAGTCGCTGATTGAAGTGTTGCCCGGTCGATTAAAATTTGATTAAGACGTTCCTAAGAAAATTTGTTTGAGCCGTAAATCGTTTCTGCTATGACTTGTCGGCCGCGTATTCAATGCCGAAAGTGTGTTCGAAACATTCCGTCTCGGCATTTCAGTATCTCTGTTGAAAGGATTAGACCGTGAGTCGAAAAACGTTCCCACTGGGACCGATCAGCATTTCGTTGCTCGCAGCCCTTACCGGCTTCGCAGCAGTCGCGAAAGCTCAGGACCAGCAGCCAGACCAACAACCCGTTCCCGTTCAAAACCCGGCCGACGTAAAGACGGAAGCCCCTAAAGCTCCGAATCCTACCGAGCCTAAAGAAACCAAAACCGACAGCGCGCCTGATGCCAAGAAAGAACGCATCACGGTAACCGGTTCGCGCATCCGTCGCCAGATCGATGACGAAGGCCCTAAACCAGTCGTCACGATCCAAGCCGACGAGATCAAGAAATCCGGCGCGACGACCGTCAACGAATACCTCGACAAACTCACGATCGCTTCTTTCGGTACCTCTTCTTACGGTTCCGGCTACGGCGCTCCTGAAGGAACTCAAGGTTTCGACATCCACGGCCTCGGTGAAGGCAACACGCTCGTTCTCTTGAACGGCCGTCGCCTCGTTCGCGACCCTTACCTCGAAATCATCGACCTTTCCGTTATCCCGGTGGCCGCGGTCGACCACGTGGACGTCTTGAAAGGTACGGCTTCCGCGATCTACGGTACCGACGCCGCTGGCGGTGTCGTCAACGTCGTGACTCGCAAGAACTATGACGGCTTCGCGTTCGGCGGCGGCCTCATCAAAAACCGCTGGAAAGGCGCCGGCGGAGATCACGTGAACGGCTACGTCGTCGGCGGGACTTCGTCTGACAAGTCGCAGAACTTGATGACCTTGCAGTGGGATGAAGACAAACAAGGCTGGATCGGCAACCGTCCATGGGTCGATAAGAACTATCGCTCGGTTTACGGCTATCCGTTCTCCTACTACAACGCGAACCAGCAGCTCACTCCTGGTGGCGCTTGCGGTGCGACTCGCGTCGTCGCCGGCGACACGACTTGTTCGTTCAACTACATGGACCAGTATGAGATGACTGCGCCCGCGCAGAAACTCACGCTCTTGGATGACTTCAACTACGATCTCACCAAGAATACCCACCTCGGCGCTCGTTTCTTCGTAACCCGTAAGACCGCGCGCACCCACGGCCTGCAAGAGACAGTCGATCCAGCAAGCGACGGCTACTTCGTTTCTTCGGCGGCTCTGGCCCAGAACCATCCTGAGATCACCGACGCGCTCGCTATCCCCGATGCGAACCACGGCGGTGCGAACGGAACTCCGGTCGAAGGCCGCCTTATCGCTGGTCCGGCGACGAGCACGCTCTCCGATCAGTTGACCATGTCGGGTACTGCAAGCATCACGCATGATTTCGACAACGGCAGCACGCTCGAGCTCGCGTTCACCGACAGCCGCATCAACCGTAACCACACCTGGTTGAACTACTTCGATAACGAACGCCTTTCGGATGCTATCTGGGACGGCAGCTACGATGTGTTCTCGCCGAATCCCGGCTCGCTCGATCCTTATCGTCTCGACGTTCCGGATCGCGACTACTCGATCGCTCGCTCGACCGAGTTGAACTACAACGGTAACTTCTCGCTGTTCGGCCATGACTGGGGTTACGCGGTCGGCGCTTCGCAGATCTACGAAAGCTACCGCATGGAGACTTCGGACAACAAGATCGCGGGCCTGATCAAGGGTCTCGGCGGCGGTTCGGCTTCGGGTGACCGTCGTGCGAACGCTGTCTACGGCGAGCTTCAAGTTCCCATCGTCTCGACTCTCGAAGCGACCATCGCGGCTCGTTGGGACAAGTACACCGACTTCGGCGGTACCTTCAACCCAGCTCTCGGCCTCCAGTACCGCCTGGGCAAAGAGTTCTTCGCTCGCGCGAACTACGGTACGGGCTTCAAGGCTCCTACGCTCCGCGACGTGCACGACTCTCCTGCGACGTTCTTCACGTCTGCCTTCGACCACAAGCAGTGTAACGCCGCAACCGCTTCCGGCGATGCGACGGCGCAAGACAAGTACTGTAACTTCGGCCAAAGCGCGAAAATCACTCAAGGCGGTAACCCTGACCTTAATCCTGAAAAATCGCGTAACGTCGACGTCGAACTCTCGTACGAGCCTATCGCTGGCTACGGCTTGAGCCTCGAGTACTACTGGTCGCAGATCAAGGACCAGATCGGTTCCGTCTCGGCTGAGAAGTTGACCCAACTTGAAGGTGACGGCCGTGCGTTGCCTGCCGGTACCGCGATCAACCGCGATCCGATCACAGGCGATATCGTCTCGTTCGTCAGCCCGACGACCAACCTCGGCGGAACACGCACCAGCGGTCTCGAAAGCTCGCTCTATGCGAAACAACAGTTCGGCTTCGGTACGCTCGCGTTCCGCACCAACTACTCTTACGTCCTCAGCTACAAGTCGCAGACCCTCCCAGGCGATCCTTGGGAAGAACTCCTCGACGTCGCCGGCTACCCAACTCGTTGGCGCTGGAACAACACCTTCGGTTACTCGTACGGTATCAACGACGTCGCCCTCACCAGCCGTTCGATCGGCAAGCGTGACAAAGGCCAGGATATCTACGGTCACCTCGGTGCCTACACCCAGTGGGATCTTAACTACGGCGTGGACATCACCAAGTACGCGACTCTTAACGTTGGTGGCGAGAACATCTTCAACCAACAACCGCAACACGACGAATCCGATCGCGTATTCCGCGGCGGCGGCGTGGACCCGACTTACTACGTGAAAGCTGATTTCCGTATGTAATTCGACTGAAGATCGATACGGGAAAGGGAGGCTCCTCGGAGCCTCCCTTTTTTTAGTTTAGGTCCCATCGCGAAGCAAAACAAACCGCTCTTAAAGGGGCGGTTACTCGCTCCGTCCGACGACCAACCGCTGTTGATAGGGCGCGAGCTCCGAGCTCTTCAGGACGCGGCCGTTCTCCTGCCAGACCTCGCCGAGCGCGTGGATGCCGGGATCGTCGTCGCTGAGGGCCTGCGCGATCAGCCTTTGGCTGAACTCCACGGGCAGAGCGCGGTTCATGGTGTAGACGTAGTAGAGGCCCTTGCGTTTATCGGCATCGTCCTCGGACTGGATCTGCTTGAACACGGCCTCGTTCACATCGTAGCCGCGGATCTTGGCGATCGCGTTGCAATAGGCGCCGTTCGCGGCCGGAGGCAGGTCCGAGGCGTTGTGGAAATCCTTCAGGGTC
This sequence comes from Oligoflexus sp., assembly GCA_030151925.1. Classification (GTDB taxonomy): domain Bacteria; phylum Bdellovibrionota_B; class Oligoflexia; order Oligoflexales; family Oligoflexaceae; genus Oligoflexus. Next base: position 5,441 of record JASLCY010000084.1, on the reverse strand, counting down.
TTCTCGATATAACGCTCCGGGATGCCGGGATTATCGGCCGCGAAACGATTCACCAGCGTGCTCGAGGCGGGCAGGGCCTGCCAACCGTATTTCTCGAAGAAGGCCAGGCCGCGGTCGACGTTTTTGGTCTTCTGCGCGATGCTCATGAGACCCTCTTTCAGAAGCTGAGGATCGACGTCTGGAGGCAAAGAGCTGACGGCCGCATAAAGCGCATCCTCGTTGTCATTCGCTGCCGGAGCCGCGGCTGGGGGCGCTTCGAGCTGAAGGGTCGGTCTCTGCTTGCGCGGCTTCTTGGGGAGCTCTGCGGTTTCTTGGCGGTCTTTGTCGGTTTTGTCGTCGGAGTTTGAGGACCAGGGATGCCAATAAGCCAAGGCTGCCGTGAGGACCAAGCCCGATATAAGAACGTTACTTTTGCGCATGACATCTCCTCTCGAGTCACTCTAGAGCTGATTCCCCACCCCGTAGGAGGTGAAGCCGAATCCCACATTGAAGCCATCTCAGACATAAGCCAACCATGAAAAACGCTGGGGATTGAGATTTTTTCAGCTCCCGGGCTTAACCCAAAGGAGTGAAAAGGTTCGGACGAAGGCTATCAAGAGGCTGCGGGCCAAGGCATGGCGGATTTTCGTTGAGAGTGGAGGACGGCGCGTGTAAGCCTATAGGATCAATGTCGAGCGAGGAAGAAGCTATGAAAAAAGTCGTTGTCTGGGGCGGAATTCTTGCGGTCGTCCTCGTGGCCGCCTGGTTTGCGACCCACACTAAAGATACACGCTCAGCAGCTCCCCTGGAGACAGACGAAACGGCCGACGATGTGGCGAAGCCGCTTCAGCCCTCTCATATTGCCCTGAGTAAAATTTCTGAGAAAGAGGGGGCACCCCTTGAAACCGAGAGCGCTCCCGCTGATGCGCCCGTGACGAGTTCACCCGAAAGCGATGCGGCCAGCAACGACGCGGTGGTCGAAGAAGAAACCAAAGTCGACGCCACCGCTCATGACGACGAAGCGGATACTTCGGCGAAACTGCAGGACGCCCTGGCGAAGGATGCCGCGGTGCAGAAGGTCGCCACGATCCAATCCGTGACCTGCGAGGCGCAGAAATGCTTGGTCGCGGCTGAGCCGAAGCCCGATCAGGAACGAACCTTCCAGATGACAGTCATGCGTTTCTTCTCGCTGCATCCTGAGTTCGGCGCCCATTTCACGGTCGTGAACGATCCGAACAATGCGAAGGTCGCGATCTTCACCTTCTCCAAAGCGACGAAGGTCCAATAATCTCTTCTCGATTTCGCGGAAGTCGGCGGCGCCTCTGAGGAGGCGCTTTTTTATTTGCCGCTTATCCGCTGGAACCAAAGTTCGGCGATCTTCTTATAACCGGCATCGTTCGGGTGGAGGTTGTCGAACTTATCCTCTTTTTTGATCACGGCATGGACATCGACGAACGCGACCTTGTCCCCGGCCTTACGACGACGGACGACCAGATCGACGATGTCCTTCGCATACTGGACGTTCTGCGCCTCCATCGTCGCATCGTTGATCAAAGGCAGGCTGGCGATGATGATCTGCGCCTGAGGGCGAAGGCCCTTCTGTTTGTCGATGATCCTGGTCAGCATCGCATCCAGCCGTTGGATCATGCCGTCCGACTTCTTCTGCGTGATATCGTTGCTGCCGAGCAGGATCAGGATGTAATCGGGATCGGCGCCCTGCGCGCCCAGCCATTTATCGAGATTATCGGCATCGTTTTGGATCGTGTAGCCGGGATGGCCCTCGTGATGGATCTGATCCTTCGGCAAAGAACCGGGTTGGGCGGTATTGGAGCCGACGAACTCGTGGTCGATCTTCGCGTCGCTCAGCATCTGATGCAGGAAACTGCGATACCCCGTATCCTTGGAGCCGGTCGAGCCCTGGGTGATCGAGGCGCCGAGCGGCATGACCCTGATGCGTTTGCCGGCCGGCGGCGGAGCGATCGGATCATCCGCACGGATCTCCTGAGCCATCATCGAGCCGGTGGAAGTCATCGCATCTGTCGAGCCCATCGTCCCGCTCATGCTCGTCGTATCCATGGCGGTCGAGCTGCTACCGGTCGAAGCCGTATCCGTATTCATGGAAGCCGTGGTCTGCGTATCCGCGGCGGCTCCGCCGGAGGTCTTGTCATCCGCGACTTTTCCTTCGGCATCGCCGCTGGCCGCGACCGTCTTTTTATGGATAAGGCCGGCATCCGGAACGGATTCGGCTTTGCTGCAGGCGAGCAGAGTGAGACCGAGGAGAAGGCTAAGCACCGTGGACGAACCGATCATCGATGACTCCCGAGCATACATAGACACCGGCTCCGACCTTATCGGTATAATTCGGTAATCCCTCAATTTTTTGCCGTCCCGCGGCAGCGGATGAAACGCGATGCTGTAAGCGCTTGAAATCAAAGGACTGAAAGCGCTATCATCGAGAGGCCCATACCCCTGATGGAGACCGTTTATGGCTGCCGATTCCCCCTGTCCCGCCCTCTCCTCGGAACTCGGAGCCAAGATCGATGCCATCGTCCAAAAAGTCAAACTCGACACCGGGGGCTGGATCGATCTGCGGATCGTCCTCGCCGTCCTGATCGATTCGCTCAAAGCCTTAAGGGAGGAAGGCGTGGCGCTCAGGCCCGACGTCTATCTCTTCAAGGAAACGGATCGCAACGATCTCCGCGACGAGCTCGGCTTTCACCATTACTTCCAGGTCGGGGCCTTTAAACGCGATAAGGCGCCCGCCGCCGCGGATATCGTTACGGCCGCGATCAAGAAATGCGCTCCGCTCGCGAAAAGGGAGTGGAGCCTCTTCATCAAATGGACCGAGCACGAGATCAATTTCGGGGTGATGCGGCGCCTGGCGAGCCTCACCAAGGAATCGCCCCGGAAACTCATCGTTCGCAGCGCCGCGGTCCCGGCTCTGCTGGTCTATCAGGTGGCCGAGCATTCGATCGAGGTCCGCTCGCATTCAGGCCTGGTCGAGACCTTTGAATTCTCGGCGATGCCGCGCCGCACGACCTCGCCGGAAGACGCCCGGCAATTCCTGGTGAACTGCTGCGTAAAAGCCGTGCCGCAACTCACGATCGCCGATAAGACCAAGGCCCTGCTCTCGACCATCCTGCACGAGGCGGTGATCGAAGGCCACGGCTTCCTCGTCGGCGTCCAGGCTTTTGATGCGGCCCAACAAAACGCGCAGCTCGAGTGGAAGGAACCGCCCGTCTATCATCCGGCCATACACGACGGCAACTATTTCCAAAAATGGGTCATCCCCCTGAGCGCCAAAGTCGAGATGTATAAAGACTCGCTGGAAGCGGCTTTCTCCACGCACGATCCCGATCATATCGGCAACGCGCTCGACCTCAGCGGCCAGCTGCGGGCCTGGGCCGACCTTATCCCGACCATGCTCGCCTCGGATGGGATGACCCTGCTCAACACGAGCGGGCAGGTGCTCGGTTATCGCGTCTTCATCTCGGAGCTTCCCGAGTCGGAGAGGAAAAAGCCGAAATATCAAAGGCCGCCCGAAAGAAGCGGGGGAGCGCGCTGGCGCGCATTCAAGAATATGTGCGCCCTCGTCGATGCCGATATCCTGGTGGGCGCCTACTATCAATCTCAAGACGGAGCCGCGGTGTGGTACGGACCCGAGCATTGATGCAGCAGCAGCGGATCATCGCGGCCGTCCGAGTCCGAGGGCTCGCGATGTCTTGCCTGCTTTTTTGCATTCCCCTCACGGGCTGCGCGACGAATTCGACAGCGATCCCCGAAGCGCCCGCCGAGCGGCGATTGCCGCCGCCCTTTGCTTTCGCCGAGAAATCCACGCCCGCCGGCGGGCAGTTGGCCTGGGTCCTGAACAACCTGAACGAGAAACGCGGGCGGGTGCTCGTCCCCGACGTCCGGCAGCATTTTGCCGACGCCGCGCTGCGTTCGGCTTCGGCCGAGCAACTCGGCCTGATGTTCTACACGCTGTCGCGCGACCTCGGGCCTCTCACGATGAGCCGGGTCGTCACGTATCCGAAGCATCCCGAACTCCTCGTGGCGCTCGGCAAAAGCCGCGACCAGGAGAACATCAAGATCCTGCTGAGCGTCGAGCCCAAGACGGGGAGGATCAACAACCTCCTCTTTCAAAACGCCGACAACCCGAACCGGGCCACTTCCTATCAGCAGATCGACGAGGCTCTGCGCATCGTCGCCCCTTCCTCCCAGATCCTCGTCGCCGAGATCACCGATAACGGCTGCGAGCCGCTGCACGACATGAACCCGGGCGAAGCCTTCCCGATCGGCAAGGCGCGGCAGCTCTTCCTGTTCCAAGAACTGGTGACGGCTGTCGTCGAAGGCGGCATCGCCTGGGGCGAAGTCCTGCCGCCCGGCCGCGAATCGGTCGATCAACTCGCCACGCGCATGATCGCGCAAGGCGCCGAGGACGCAGAGGAGATCCTGCGGCAGAAGCTCGATGCCAAAGACAGGCGTGAGCAGGAATCGGCCATCGTCCTCTGCAAACTCATGGCGAACCTTGCGAACGAGGCCAATCGTTTCTCGCTCGCCGCGCCCGCGCTCGATATCCTCGCCGCGACCCCGAGCGACGGAGTCTCGATCAACCGCCGGACCTTCTCCTACGTCGGGTCCAAACGCAATCTGGCCGCGGATGCGGTGACCCTCACCTGGCTGCTGCAAAGACACGACAGGCGCATGTTTTTCGTAACACTCTCCGCGAAGGGTGTTGCCAACAGGCTAGACGACGCGATCTTCGAGATCGCCACAGTCCTCGTGCAACTCGTGGGCGCGAGCCCTTAAAAGAAGTAGCCTAACTTTCGGTTTTCAGGGGAGAAACCGGACACCCACACCATTGCGCCCTTGCCGCCGCGACACGAAAAATCGAGTATTCGGACTGTAGTGACTTCACTCCCAGGCGAGGCCATCCATGATCCGATTCTGCTGCTTTTTGATCCGCACCGTATTCTATGCGGGACTCCTGCTTATCATCAACGTCCTCTCGGGCCGGGCTCAAGGTCAGGATCTCGCCGCTCTCCACCAGCAGAATATCGAGGCCTTCCGCAATATCTTCTACACCTATGCGAAGGCTGATTACGCGGACGCCGATATACAGAAGCTCATCTTCACGCCTTCGCCCCTCTATGCCCAAGGCGGTCCCGAGGTCAAGGCTGGGGCGAATCTCCTGCAAGCGAGGCGCGAGGCTTGGGCGGGCGTGAAACCGAGCGATCTCTATAACGCGGGCGTTCAGGCTCCCTTCAAGGAGATCGCCGGACTCGACGCGGATCTCGCGCAGAATCCCGTCACGATCTTCATCATCCCCGGCATCTTCGGTGAATTCATCGATAACATGCCCTTCCAGGAAGTGCTGGGCAACCAGGACTCGATCTTCGCCAAACAATGGGCCGCGGCCTTCGCGGCGACCGCCGCTGAGAAAACCGATCCGGTCTACGATA
>JASLCY010000054.1 GCA_030151925.1 Oligoflexus sp. | reverse complement strand
GGGAAAGCTGCTCTCTCACCGCTAAACGATGATTCGAATTGCGAAGATATCCTGTGATGCGGATCTTTGTCTATCTTGGCAAGTTTTCCGCTTGTTTGTGCGGCTCAAGGCGTTTATCTAGAGCTTAACAAACCAAGGAGTCTCCCATGCGAATCCGCAAGAATCTTCTGAATCTCGGCAGCCTCGCCCTCGTCTCATCCACCCTGGGTTTCGGCGCCGTTCCCGCAGCCGCTAAAAAACCTTTGAACCTCGTCGTCGACCTCGCGACGGATTCCGCTACCGGCGTGTGCCGCCAAAAGCCGAACGGCAAATGCAACCTCCGCGCGGCGATCGCTAAAGCCGTCGAGCATAGCGGGATCGTGAACATCACCCTCGCCGTCGATTCGCAAATCACCGGCGGCGTGATCAACATCACGGCGCCCGCCGAGACGCTCGCGCCCTTCGTCCTCTCGATCTCGAGCGACCTCCCGCGCGCGGTGACCGGCAACGGCTCGTCGGCCCTCTTCAATATCAGCTCGAACGTGAACGTGAACCTGCTGAACGTGAACATCTCGCAATTCGCCGCCTACGACGCCGGCGCGATCACCAACGCCGGCAACCTCTCGCTCGTCGCCAGCTCGTTGACCGATAACAAGGCGAGCTGCTTCGGCAACGGAGCGATGACCGCTTTCGCGACGTGTTATGCCGGTGCGGTCCTGAACTCCGGAACGCTCACTCTCGGCGAAGGCTCGCGCATCGAACGCAACCGCGTGGACGCGACGGCCGGCGCTGCTGCGAACACCAACGCGAACGCCAGCGGCGGCGCGATCGTTTCGAGCGGCACGCTCGTATTCGACGGCAATGTGCTGTTCGCCGATAACGTCGCGAACGCCGCTTCGCAACCGGGTTATCACGGCAACATGCCCGGCGGATCGTATGCTGCGGCCAGCGCGGGCGCCCTGGCGAACTCGGGCGCGATCGAGATCACGGCGAACGGCGAAGGCAAATGCCAGTTCGTGAGGAACCAGGCGATCGCGGTTGCGAACGCCCCGGTGAACGGCCAAACCGTTCAGAGCAGCCGCGGCGGCGCTATCAGCACCAACCCGCTGGCGAACGTGGACTTGGCGACGGCTTGTACTTTTGAAGCCAATGCCGCCGACCAGGACGCCGATGTCGCCGTTATTCAGTAACGGGCTGGTATCGACCTGCTGAATCTTTGCTCCAGACCTGCGATCCTGCGACGTTCGCGCCTTTCATGATGTAGGTGCGGATGGTCGCGGGGCCGCTCGCGTAGGCGAGCGACAAAGTTGCGACCCCATCCTTCACGCTCTTCTTCAGATTCTTGTATTCCGCATCAACAGGCAGCCCGGTGGCCTCATCGACGATGACCATCGAGACGAGCTCGCCGCCGCTGGTCTTCACGCTCGCGTTGAGCGTGCCGTAGACGAGCCAGCTCTTGCTCGCGGAGAAGCTCAGGGATGGGTCGGCCTGATCCTGGATCTTATCTTGCGCTTTGAGCTCCGCGGCTCCGGAGAGGGTCAGCAGGCCTTCTTTAGGGCTGCAGAAACCGAGGGTCTGGAGGAAGTAGCCGTAGCTCGGGATATCCTTGCAGACCGTGCTGGCGAGCGCGCCGACCACGCCTTTGTCCTGGCTCCAGGAGAGCAGGCTCAAACGGAAGAACGAGAAGGGTATGGTCAGGTTCATCGAATTCGCGGTAAAGCCGCTGCGGCTGCTCATGAAGAGACCCTGGTCGTCATCGTGCCATTCGAGAGGGAAGGGCGCCGGTGAAGACGCATCCACCGTCACGGAACCGTCGGCGCCTTCGATGCCGCTCATGACCCACGCCGTGCCTTGGCCGTTCCTGTTCTCGATCAGGCGGATTACATAACTGAGGCTGTCGAAGCCGATCTGATTGTAGCTCGGCATGATGGTCGGGATGGGAACCGCCAGGCGCCGCAGGATGAAGACGTTCTTGTCGGTGGCGAAGGCGGGTTTGCCCGCTACCGCTGCGGTGATGTCGCGAGTGATGGTGCCTGCGCCGCCTTCGCTTTGGTAAGCGAGATCCAGGTGGATCGTAATGCCGCCGGCCGGCCATACCGTTTGCGGGGCGATCGCCAGGGTTTTGCCGTCGCCGGCGATCTTAACGTCGACCGCGGTCTCAGGCGTGGTGGTGACGGAGAGCTTCGATTCATCGAAGCTGGCCTTAACAGGGTGGCCTTCCTTCGCGCCGGTGATGGCGAGCGAGAGGGTTTCGGTGGCTTGCAGTTCCTTGGGTGAATCGCTCAGCACGCTGCCGAAGGGCGAAACGAATCCGAGGCTCACGCCGTCGGCCTTGGCGGCGACGGCCGTGCTGCAACGCGCATCGGCTTTGCCGTCATCGCGCAGGCAGTAGTCGTAGGGCACGGACCAGATCTGGCCATTCTCACCGGCGAGATAGACGCCGGTGCGGCCAAGCGCGGGCGAGGCATTGAGGTCGTTGCGATCCTCGCTGATGAGCTGCATGCGGAAGCGCAGCGTTCCGTCAGGATTCAGCACGTAAAGAGCGCCGTCGCCCGAACCGAAGTAGATGTGGCCCTCGGAGTCGAGCGCCGGCGAAGAGCGGATCGGTTCGCCTTCGGTCGCGAAACTCCACTTCAGAGTCCCTGTCTTGCCGTCGAGGGCGTAGACGTTGCCATCGGTCGAGGCTTGGATGATCGTACCGTCGAGCTGCTCGGCGGGGCTTGCGTAAAGGTGGTCCTGCGTGGTGAACGACCAGCGAAGCTTGCCGTCCTTCTTATCGTAAGCGTAGAGTTTGCCGTCGAACGCGCCGACCACGACCAGCCCTGCTTTGCTCACGAGAGGGCTAGCGGCGACGGTCGCCTGTACCGATTGACGCCAGCGGAGCTTGCCTTTGGCATCGAGCGAAAAGATGTTTTTCCAGAACGGCTGGAGAAGGGTCGAGGGCGCGATGTAGTTGTTGCCGAAGAAGAGGTCGCCCGTCTCGGGATCGACCGCGGGTGAGGACCAGGCCTGGTCGTTCAGAGGGAACTTCCATTTCTGGGCGCCGTTGGTCGGATCAACGGCATAGACGCTGCGATTGTCATTCGGAGCGTAAAGCGTTCCATCGAGGCCGATCGCGACGTTGCCTTCGAACCAGTTGATGAGACCGCCGGTTTGCGCAGGAGCTTCCGCCGCAAAAGTCCAGCAATCCTCGCCGCTCGCGGCGTCCGCGCAACGGAGCAGGCCGTCGCCCGAAGCGAAATAAACATGACCGTCCTTGCTCAGGAGGCCGGCGGAGTCGATGATTTCACCTGTTTGTTTTTGCCAGAGGATCTTGCCCTCGGGCGAAATCGCGTAGTAGCTGCGATCGGCCGAACCTATATAGACCGTATCGTTTGGACCGATGATGGGGGAGCTGAAGATGCCCTTGCCGGTCTGCACCGACCAGACCTTAGCATCGGAAATACTTGCGGGAAGAGGGCTGCGACCCGATTGCTGAAGATCGCCGCGAAACTTGGGCCATGAGCTGCCGTAGAGAGGGCCATTGTCCCGAACATCCGAGGATGAGGT
>JASLCY010000047.1 GCA_030151925.1 Oligoflexus sp. | reverse complement strand
CTGAGTCGGCTCGAGGACCTTTACCCCGCGACTGATATGATGATTCTAGCCAAGGAGGACGCTCGGTACGGGCATATCCCACAGCTCGTGCTGAGGAGTTCGCAGCGTCCTTCCCCTACGCCCATACTCCGGAATCTGGAGGGCTTGCCCGCGGTCAAACGACCGCGGGAAATCTGGTGGCTCAAGAGCGACGATGTCGGTAAACTTTCCAAAGCGCATCTCGCTCAATGCATAGCCGATCAGAACCAGCAGATTCAGAGAATATGGGTGTATGAAAAAATATGATTTCCTCGTTATAGGCGGCGGCGCCGCGGGATTCTTCGCGGCGATCCAATGCGCCGAGCATAGGGCCGGCCTCAGCGTCGGCATCCTCGAAGCGACGCCGCGCGTGCTCAGCAAAGTGAAGGTGTCGGGCGGCGGGCGCTGCAACGTCACGCATCACTGCTTCGAGCCGCGTGAGCTCGTCAAGTTCTATCCTCGCGGCGCCAAGGAGCTGCTCGGGCCGTTCCACAAATTCGGTCCCACTCAAACCATCGAATGGTTCCAAAAGCAGGGCGTCGCACTCAAGGCCGAAGCCGACGGGCGCATGTTCCCGACCACGGACAGTTCGCAGACCATCATCGACTGCCTCGAGGGAGCGGTGCGGAGGCTCGGCATCGAGCTGCGCACCAAGGCCTTGGTCGAGACCGTCGCGCGGGGCGAAGACGGTTTTCAGATCACGCTCAAGAGCGGCGAGACGATCGAAGCTAAACGCCTGATGCTGGCGACGGGCAGCGCGAACTTCGGCTGGGCGCTCGCCCGGCAGCTCGGTCATACGCTGGTCGATCCGAACCCCTCGCTCTTCACCTTCGAGATCGCGCATCCGCTGCTCGAAGGCCTGCCGGGCGTGAGTTTTCCCAAAGTCACCGCGGATCTCCAGGCCGGCGCCGAGCGGTTCTCGCAATCGGGCCCCATGCTGATCACCCACTGGGGTCTCAGCGGCCCGGCGATACTGAGGCTGTCGGCGTTCGGGGCGAGGGCGCTGTTCGCGACCGAATACCAGGCCGAGCTCAAGGTGAATTTCGAAGGCGCGGGCAACAGCGAGCAATTCATCGCGACGCTGAACGGCCTGAAAAACAAGGACGCGAAAAAGAAGGTGACGACCCTCAATCCCCTGCAGGGTCCGAAACGCTTCTGGGAAGCCCTGCTCGAACAGGCGGGCGTGGGGCTCGAGAAGCTCTGGGCCGACGTCACCAAGGTCGAGATACAGAAGCTCGCCGAGCTTATCACCGCGTGCCGTTTCCAGGTGAAGGGCAAAGGCGTCTTCAAAGAGGAATTCGTGACCGCCGGCGGCATCAGCCGGAGCGAGATCGATTTTCGAAGTTTTCAAAGCAAGCTCATCCCCGGGCTTTATATGGCCGGTGAAGTGATTGACATCGATGGCGTGACAGGCGGCTTCAACTTCCAAAATGCTTGGACGGGCGGCCACCTCGCGGGTCTTTCCGCGGCGGAATCTTTGGCAGGCGCATGAAAGGAGCTTTGCGACATGAACTTCCTTCCGACTTTGGACAGTCTGCTGAACGGAGATGAAAAGTCGAGCTTCGTGCCCGTCACGCTCGAACTCCCGGCCGACGTGATCACACCGGTCAACGCCTTCCTGCGCTTGCGGCGAAGCGGGGCCTCGAAGATGTTCCTCCTGGAGAGCGCCGACGGCGGCGAGCAGGTGGGGCGTTACTCCTTCCTCGGCGTCGATCCCTTCGCGGTCTTAAAAAGCCGAGGGGGGCGACTCAGCTTCGAGAATTTCGAGACGGGCGCGAAAGAAGAGCAAGCCGCCTCGTTCCAGGCGATAGGCGCCTACCTGCAGCGTTATTCAAGCCCTAAGCGTCCGGACCTCCCGCCGTTTCTGGGCGGCGCGCTCGGTTACTTCGGCTACGATTCGGTGCGGTACCTGGAGGCGATTCCCGAACCCGAGGCCGAGGGCTACGCGCCCTACGACCTGCACTTCATGTTCTTCCGCACGATCCTGATCTTCGATCGCCTGAAGCATCGCCTCACGCTCGTCCAGATGATACCGAACGAGAAGAAGGACCTGCGGAACGCTTATGCGAAGGCGCAGGAGCAGCTCTTAGAACTCAAATCCCGCCTGCACCGATCCAGGCCGGAGGAAGAAGACCTCGACCTCGACTTCACGCGGCTGAGGTCCATCGCGCCGATAGCCGCCGAAGAGCAGCTCGGCCGCGAGCGATACTGCGAAGCCGTGCGGACGATAAAACAGCACATCCGTCGCGGCGATATCTTCCAGTGCGTGCTCTCCGATCGTTTCCGTTTCCCGGTGCGGAGCGACGCCTTCCTCGTCTATCGCATCCTCAGGATGATCAACCCTTCTCCTTATCTTTATTACTTGCAGTTCGACGACGAGACCCTCCTCGGCTCATCGCCGGAGATGCTGATCAAGACCCAAGGCTCCGTGGTCGAAACCTGCCCTATCGCGGGAACGCGGCCGCGCGGCGCGGATGAAACGCAGGATGAGAAGTTCGAGCGGGACCTGCTGGCGAGCGTCAAGGAACGGGCCGAGCATCTTATGCTGGTCGATCTCGGGCGCAATGATATCGGCCGCGTGAGCCGGCCCGGTGCGGTGAAAGTCAAATCCTTCATGCAGGTCGAACGCTACTCGCACGTGATGCACCTCGTGAGCCGCGTCAGCGGCGTGATGAAAAAAGAGCTGAAGCCCTGGGATGCGCTGGGCTCGTGTTTTCCCGCAGGAACCTTGAGCGGGGCGCCGAAGATCAAGGCGATGCAGATCATCAGCCGCCTCGAAGGCACGAAACGCGGCCCCTATGGAGGCGCCGTCATCTGCCAGGACTTCGCCGGCGACCTCAACACCTGCATCACGATCCGCAGCCTCTATGTGCGCGATGGCTATGGTTATGCCCAGGCCGGCGCGGGCGTGGTCGCCGACTCGCAGGCGGAGAAGGAGTACCAGGAAGTCCTGAACAAAGCGAAGGCGGTGCGGACCGCGGTCGCGATCGCGGCTGACGTCAGTTCCGGGGAAGGGGTGAAGGCATGATCCTCCTGATCGACAACTACGATTCGTTCACCTTCAACGTCGAGCAATACCTCGCGGAGCTCGGCGCCAAGGTCAAGGTCGTGCGGAACGACCAGACGAGCCTCGCAGGCATCAAGAAGATGAGGCCGACCGGGATCGTGATCTCACCCGGTCCGGGAAATCCCGACGAAGCGGGCATAACCCTCGCGGCGATCGAAGCCTTCGCGGGCCAGGTCCCCATCCTCGGCATCTGCCTCGGGCATCAGGCGATAGGGCAGGTGTTCGGCGGCGAGGTGAAGAAGGCGCCGCGTATGATGCACGGCAAGACCTCCGTCATCGAGCACGACGGCAAGGGCGTATTCAAGGGCCTGAAAAAAGCTATCGAAGTCACGCGCTACCACTCCCTCCACGTCGCCGAGGAGAGCCTGCCGCGATCGCTCGCGATCACGGCCCGTTCGATAGACGACGGCGTGGTCATGGGGCTGCGGCACAGGAAATACTCGATCGAAGGCGTGCAATTCCATCCCGAGTCCTATCGCACCGAAGACGGGCATGCGATGCTGCGGAATTTCCTCAGGACCACGGAGGAGAGGATATGAAGCGCTATCTCCAAAAATTATTCCGCGGCGAGGCGCTCAACCGGGCCGAGGCCTGTGAAGCGATGAGCATCATGATGCGCGGCGAAGCGCAGGCCGAGGAGCTTGCGGCGTTCCTCGGGGCCATCGCCGCCCGCGGCGAAGCCAAGGACGAGATCGTCGGCTGCGTGGAGGCCATGCGCGCCCATGCCCTGCCCTTTCCCGTAAAAAGACGCGATCTGATCGATGTCTGCGGCACCGGCGGCGACGGCGCGGAGACGTTCAATATCTCGACGACCAACGCCCTGGTGCTGGCCGCGGCGGGCCTCGGCGTCGTAAAACACGGCAATCGCGCCGTCTCGAGCCAGAGCGGGAGCGCCGACGTCCTTGAAAAGCTGGGCCTCACGATCACGGGCACGCCCGATGAACTCGCGCGACGCGTGGACCAAGCGGGTTTCGCGTTTCTGTTCGCTCCCGCCTTCCATCCCGCGATGAAACATATCGCCCCGGTGCGCAAGGCCCTAGGGCTGAGGACCATCTTCAACCTGCTGGGCCCGCTGGCGAATCCCGCGCCGGTCCAAAGGCAGGTTATCGGCGTTTATGCCCGAAAGCTGGTGCCCCTTCTAGCCGAAGCTGCGCGCGATCTCGGCACCGAACACACCCTGATCGTGTGGGGCGAGGATGGGCTCGATGAGTTGAGCCTTTCGGCGCCGACGATCGTCGCCGAGGTCAAAGGCAAGACGATTCGCCATCTGACGCTGACGCCCGAGGATTTCGGGTTGGCGCGCGGGCCGCTCACGGCCCTGAAAGGCGGCACGAGCGAAACCAACGCTTTGATCACCAAGGCCATCATCAGCGGCGAGAAGGGTGCGAAGCGCGATATAGTCCTGATGAACGCCGGCGCCGCCCTGGTCGTCGCGGGCTTCGCCAAGACCTGGCGCGAAGGGGCCGAGCTTGCCGCCCAGCTCATCGATACGGGCAAGGCGCAGGCTAAACTTCTGGAATTGGAGACTCTCGCATGAGCAAAAGCAATGTCCTCGCGAAGATCGCGGACACCACCCGGAAGAGGATCCAGGTCCAGCAGATGGTGAAGAGCCTCGAGCAGCTGAAGGCCGAATGGCAAAACCAGAGCCGGACCCACCAACCGAAATCGTTCGCGGCCGCCTTCCGTCATCCCTGGAACGTGATAGCCGAGGTGAAGAAAGCGAGCCCGAGCCAGGGCGATATCGCAATAGACGTCGATCCGGTGGAAGTCGCCAGGGCTTATATCCAAAATGGAGCCGCGGCGCTCTCGGTGCTGACCGAGCCGAGTTATTTCAAAGGCAGCGTCGAATACCTTCAGCATATTCGCCGGGCGTTTCCCGAAGCTTATATACTGCAGAAGGATTTCGTGGTCGATTCCTACCAGCTCTACGAAGCCGCCTGCATCGGCGCCGATTGCATCCTGCTGATCGTCGCGATGCTGGGCGCGGACGAGACCAGGCGCCTGCATGGGATCGCGCGGCAGCTCGGCCTCTCGGCCCTGGTGGAAGTTCATGATCGCGAAGAGCTCGAGATCGCCAAGGATATCGGCGCGAAGTTGATCGGCGTGAACAACCGCAATCTCAAGACGATGGCGATCTCGCTCGATACCTCGCGGGACTTGATCGCCCATGTGCCGGCGGATGCCGTTCCCGTGGCCGAGAGCGGGCTTAAAGACCATCTTGATCTCGTGGAGCTCAAGGCTCTCGGTTACCAGGCCTTCCTCGTCGGGACCCAGCTTATGCAGGGCGGTGACCCTGGCCGGGCGTTGAAGGAGTTGATCGCGCCATGAACATCAAGGTCTGCGGCATCACCAATCTCGAGGACGCCCGGAAGGCTATCGCCGAAGGCGCTTTCGCGCTGGGCTTCATCTTCTACGAAAAGAGCCCCCGTTGCATTGCGCCGGAGGCCGCGCAGGCGATTATCAAAGCCTGTCCGGGAGCGCATCGCTGGGTCGGAGTGTTCGTCAATTCTTCGGCCGAGCGGATTCGTGAGGTGATCCAGCGATCGGGCATCGACACCGTGCAGCTCCACGGCGACGAGACGCCGGAACATGCGAAGGCTTTGAGCCCCCACAGGATCTGGCGAGCCATCCGTTTGAAATCGGTCGACCAATTCCAGGAGCTCCCGGCTTTCGCGCCTTACGTCGAAGCCTTCCTCTTCGATGCGTCGGTTCCGGGGCAATACGGAGGCACGGGACACACGGTCGATTGGAATCTCCTCGATCAGGTCCCGCGCGATACGCCGCTGATCGTCTCGGGCGGCCTGCATCCCGGCAACGTGCGTGAAGCTTGGGAAAGGTTCAAACCCTACGCGCTCGACCTTTCGTCCGGCGTGGAGATATCTCCCGGAAAGAAAGACCATAAGAAGCTCGAACAACTCTTCGCCCAAAAGGCTTTTATCATGACTACGGACAATCAAAACGCGCAGCCCGGATATTTCGGGCGTTTCGGCGGCCGCTTCGTGCCGGAGACGCTCTACGGGCCCGTCCAGGAACTCGAACAGGCTTATACGCGTTATGCGAAGGACCCCGAGTTCCAGGCCGAGCTCAAGGATTATCTCACCACCTACGTCGGCCGCCCCACGCCGCTCACTTTCGCCAGACGCCTTACGGAGCACCTGGGAGGCGCGCAGATCTTCCTGAAGCGGGAAGACCTCACGCACACCGGAGCGCACAAGATCAACAATGCGATAGGGCAGGTCCTGCTCGCCAAACGCATGGGCAAGACCCGCATCGTCGCGGAGACCGGCGCGGGGCAGCACGGAGTGGCGACGGCGACGGCCTGCGCGCTCCTCGGCCTCGAATGCGTCGTCTACATGGGAAGCGTGGACATGGCCCGCCAGGCCCTCAACGTCAAACGCATGAAA
This sequence comes from Oligoflexus sp., assembly GCA_030151925.1. Taxonomy (GTDB): domain Bacteria; phylum Bdellovibrionota_B; class Oligoflexia; order Oligoflexales; family Oligoflexaceae; genus Oligoflexus. Next base: position 6,868 of record JASLCY010000047.1, on the reverse strand, counting down.
CTGCTCGGCGCTGACGTCGTCGCGGTCGAGAGCGGATCGAAGACCCTGAAGGACGCGGTCAACGAAACGATGCGCGACTGGGTTTCCAACGTGCGGAACACCTTCTATTGCCTCGGCTCCGCGCTGGGTCCGCATCCTTATCCGCGCATGGTGCGCGACTTCCATCGCACGATAGGGGAGGAGGCGCGCGCGCAGATCCTGGCGATGAAGGGCCGATTGCCTGATGAGCTCGTCGCCTGCGTCGGCGGCGGCAGCAACGCGATAGGTTTGTTCTTTCCTTTCCTGCAGGATAAGGACGTGCGCATGACCGGCGTCGAAGCCGGCGGTTACGGCATCGAAGGCGGAAAACACGCGGCGCGGTTCGCCGGCGGGTCGCTCGGCGTCTTGCACGGTTCTCTCACGTATCTGCTGCAGGACGAAAACGGTCAGGTCTCCGAAACGCATTCGATCTCCGCGGGTCTCGATTATCCCGCGGTCGGCCCCGAGCACGCCTATCTTCACGATATCGGTCGCGCGAGCTATACCTACGCAACCGATGCGGAAGCCAAACACGCATTCCAAACGCTCGCGCGCCTCGAAGGGATCATACCTGCGCTGGAAAGCTCGCACGCCGTGGCTTATGCCCTCAAACGCGCGCCGCAGATGCCGAAAGACGCGATCCTGCTCGTCAACATCTCGGGACGCGGCGACAAGGATATGGAAGGAGCATTCGCATGAGCCTGCTCACCCGTGTTATCGAACAGCGTCTTGCGCAAGGATCAAAATGCTTCGTCGCCTATCTCACCGCCGGCGATCCGAATCTCGAAGCCACGCCTAAACTAGTGACGGCGCTGGTGAAAGGCGGAGCGGACATCATCGAGCTCGGCATTCCCTTCTCCGATCCGCTCGCCGACGGCCCGACCAACCAGAGAGCGGCCGAACGAGCGCTGAAACAAGGCGTTTCGTTGCAGAAAGTCCTCGACGTAGTGCCCGAGATCAAGCAGCGGAACCCGAACACGCCGATCGTCATCTTCAGTTACATGAACCCGATCTTCGCGATGGGTTTCGAGGCTTTCGCCGACCAGGCCAAGGCCAAAGGCGTGGACGCCGTCCTCGTCGTCGATCTCCCTCCGGAAGAAAGCGTCGCCTACAGGAGCATACTGCAGGCACGAGGCCTCTCGACCATCTTCCTCGCCTCGCCGACCAGCAATGCCGAACGCCTCGCGTTGGTCGATTCCTGCTCCAACGGCTTCGTCTACTACGTGTCGAGAACCGGCGTGACGGGCGTCCAGACGCAGATATCGAGCAGCCTCGTCCAGGAGATGGCGCTCGTCAAACGCACGGTGCAGAATCCGGTGATGATAGGTTTCGGCGTGTCGAACGGCGAGCAGGCCCGTACCCTGGCCGGGCAGGCGGAAGGCGTGATCATCGGCAGCGCTATCGTCAAGCTCATCGAAGACGCGAACTCCGTCCCCGCTGCGGAGCGGGCTCTGGAAGACTTCGCCCGTTCCATTCGCGGCGCCCTGCCTTAAGGCGAAAAAAAGCGCTCCCCCACGCGTGGGAGAGCGCTCCATCCAAGATCAATCACTTTCTCACAGAGGCGAAGAGGAAGGTCCCTCGACGTTCGAGTTGGATCAGCACTTTCTTCGACGCGGCGAAGGCCGCATTGAAGTCCTTCACCGATTTGAGCTCGGCGTTATTCACTTTCAAGAGCACATCGCCCGGGCGGATGCCGGAGGAGCGCGCCTTCGAGTTCGGATCGACGTCCAGGACGAGGAGGCCGTGGCTGCTCTCGATGCCGTATTCCTGAATGAAACGCGCATGCTTTTGTTTATTCAGGAGGTCGAGTTTAAGCCCCGCTTCGTTGAAGGCGCCCTTCGCCGCGCCGGCGCTGTTATCGTCGTCGTCTTCAAGGGCTTGCGGGTTGCGGGTGTTCTGCACCACGTAGGTGCTCAGGTTGAGTTCGCTCGTCTTCTGCGTCCCGCCGCGATAGTACACGACCTTCACTTTGGTTCCGGGCTGCAGGAGCCCGACCACGTTCGACAATTCCTGTCCCGAATGGACGGCATGACCGTTGACTTCGGTGATGACGTCGCCCGATTCGATGCCGGCGCGTGCGGCCGGAGTATTTTTCTCGACGTTGCCGATGAGCGCGCCGCGGGTGCCTTTCGGCAAGTTCATGCCGGCGGCCAGATCATCATCGATATCCTGAGGCGCGATGCGGACGCCGAGATAACCGCGAGCGACCTTGCCTTTGTTGATCAGCTGCAGCGCGACTTCCTTCACGAGATTGGAAGGGACCGCGAAACCGATGCCCGCCGACGAACCCGTACGGCTGAAGATAGCGGTGTTCATGCCGATGACGGTGCCGTTCATATCGATGAGTGGACCGCCTGAGTTGCCCGGGTTGATCGCGGCGTCGGTCTGTATGAAGTTGCCGAGGTTGGTGATGTTGAGGTTACCGCGGCTCGTCGCCGAGATCGCCCCGAAGGACTGCGAGAATTCCAGGCCGAACGGAGCGCCGAGGGCGATGACGAACTCGCCGACGTGGATGTTGTCCGAGTTGCCGACCGGAAGCTGGCCGAGGCCTTTCCGATTGAACTTGTTATCCTTGATCTGAACCACGGCGACGTCGGTATTGGGGTCCTTACCGAGCACCTTCGCTTCGTAGGTCTCGCCGTTCGAGAGCTTCACGTCGATCTCGTCCGCGTCCTCCACCACGTGGTTGTTGGTGACGATATAACCCTTGTCGAGGTCGACGATGAAGCCGGAGCCTACGCCCGACTGCTGTTTTTGAGCCGGTTCATTGGGATCAGGTTGACGCAATCTGGGGCCGAAAAAGAAGTCAAATGGATCGGTCTCGTAATAGGGGCGTCCCTTGACTATCTTCGATATGGAAATAAGGGCGATACCCTTGCTGGCTTCCTGCGACAATTCGGCGACGCCACTCGAGATTTTCTGCAGGAGCTGGACGTTGTCCGAGGGCTTGCGATTGATGTCAGGCGCGGGGAGGGTATACGCGTGGGCAGTCGATGAAAGGAGAGCTACCGACAGCAGTAAAGTACTGGATATCCTCGGTATCATGGGGTCTGTTTTCCTCGTTGCAAAAGTTATAGCCTAACAAGCTAGAATTTATTGTGCAGTTTTGATGATGAAATGAGAATAAGATATCGTGTACAAATTGAAAATCCGCAGGGCAAAAATCGCCGGGAGAGCCTGTCTTGTCTCATTCTCGTCTCACAATTCTGGAAAATGGCTTTACCCTCGGCGGTTACCTCCCGCGGGCGCTGGACGCTTCGGCCCAGGCGCCGTCCGGCCTTGACGGCGATCGCCGCTTCATGGCCGAAGCCCTGCTCGAAGCGATGGCCGGCAACGGCCTCAGCAACCCCAATCCCACGGTCGGCGCCGTCATCGTCAAGGACGGTAGGATAGTCGCGCGGGGACATACCCAAGCCTACGGATCCTTTCACGCGGAACGCTTCGCCGTGATGAACGGCAAACCCGAGGAACTTCGCGGCGCGACCTGCTACGTGACGCTCGAGCCCTGCGGCGGAGCGGGCAAGACCGTTCCCTGCGCGGATGCCCTGATCGCCGCCGGACTCGCGCGCGTCGTGGTGGGGACGACCGATCCCCATCCTAAGGCCGCGGGCCTCGGTCTCGCCAAACTCCAGGCCGCGGGCCTCGCGGTGACGCTGCATGGGCTCGAAGCCGAGGCGAAGGCCTGGCATTTTCCTTTCCTCGCTTCCGTCGAAAAAAAGGCTCCGGTGATCATCGGCAAATGGGCGCAAACGCTCGACGGCCATCTCGCGGATGATCGAGGCGTCTCGCAGTGGATCTCGGGGCCTTCGTCGCGTGCCTACGCGCACTGGCTTCGGCAGAAATACGATGCGATCATGATCGGCGCCGGAACCCTGCTGGCCGATAAACCGCGCCTCACCGCGCGCGATTCGGTCCCTCCGCATCATCGCCATCCGCATAAGGTCGTCTACGATCCCAAGGGCGCCTTGCTCGGCGCTTCGGATGAAGTCTGGAGAGCGCTGCTCGACAGCGTCGAGGCTCAGGGGCCGAAGATATTCTGGTGCACGGAGCCTGGCGTCAAAGCCGATGCCAGGATCAGCGCAGAGCGCACGCGCATCGTGCAGGTGCCGGCCGTAAACGGTTTGCAATGGCCTCTCCTTTGGGCCGCGCTGCAGGACGCTTACGCTCAGGCTCAGGGTTATCCCCTGCTGTCCATACTCGTCGAAGGCGGAGCGACTCTCCTCACCGAGCTCGTGCGAGCCGATGAGCTCGACGCTTGCCACATCTTCGTGCGCGCGGGCATCCTCGGCGGCGAGAAGAACAGGATCGGCCGCCTGAACAAAGGCGATAATCCGAGCCTCGACCTTATGCAAAGGCGGGATTATCGTTTGCTCACGACGCAAATGATCCACGATGATATGCTGGTCGAGTGCGTAAAAAGATCTTCGATTTTCGTTTGATAGGATGTCACTATGGCTAATGCCTTTGGCGAGATCTTTCGGGTCACGACTTTTGGCGAATCGCACGGCGGGGCCGTAGGCGTCGTCATCGATGGTTGCCCGCCTGCACACAAAATCGATCTCGAGAAGGTCCAGGCCTTCCTCGACCGCCGCCGCCCGGGGCAGAGCCATCTGGCTTCTCCCCGCAACGAGAAGGATCGCGTCGAATGCCTCTCGGGTCTGGTGGACGGCATCACGCTCGGCACCCCGCTCACCCTTATCGTCCGCAACGAGGATATGAAGAAGGATCACTACGATGATCTCAGCGGCGTCTATCGCCCCTCGCACGCCGATTACACCACGGACTTGAAATATGGGGTGAAGGCGCCGACCGGCGGCGGCCGCGCGAGCGCGCGCGAAACGATAGGGCGTGTCGCGGCCGCGGCGGTCGCCGAGCAGATCCTGGCGAAGCTCGTGCCGGATCTGAGGGTCGTCGCCTGCGTGGATCGCGTAAAGGACGTTGCGGCGACGCTCGATAAAAAAATCACGCGCGCGGAAGTCGATGCCACGCCCCTTCGTTGTCCCGATAGCAGGGTCCAGAAAGCGATGGAGGATCTGATCGTCGCGGCCCGCGATCAGGGCGATAGCGTCGGAGGCAGCATCGCCTGCTTCATCTATAATTGTCCCGGCGGGCTGGGCGAGCCGGTCTTCGACAAACTCGAAGCCGACCTGGCCAAGGCTATGCTGAGCCTCCCGGCCAGCAAGGGCTTCGAAGTGGGATCGGGTTTCGCCGGCACCTATCTCTACGGCTCCGAGCACAACGATGCCTTCGTCGTGAAAGACGGGAAGATCTCGACCTCGAGCAATCGTTCGGGCGGCATCCAGGGCGGCATCAGCAACGGCGAGACGATCAGCATGCGGATCGGTTTCAAGCCGGTGGCGACGATCTTCAAAGAGCAGCAGACCGTCGGCCGCGACGGCAAGCCGCTGACGATGAAACCGAAGGCCGGGCGCCACGATCCCTGCGTCCTGCCGCGGGCCGTGCCTATGGTGGAGGCGATGGCCATCCTCACCGTGATGGATCACTACGTGAGGCAACGGGCTCTGACCGCAGTGAAGGGAACGGAACGGCTGTGAATGAGAAGCAGCAGAAGATCTGGAAGAGGATTCAAAAGGTTCTGCCGGTCTTCTTTTTAATCTATGGCCTCGGCTCGGTCTTCACGCTCGAACGCGACTTCGTTCACGTGACGAAGCTCGGTATTTTCCTGCTCTTGCTCGGCCCCTCGTTCCTCCTGCTGGTCTTGCTCGGCCGCATATTCGAAAGGCTTTCCGATCATCCCAAGTGGTCGAAATACGGCTTTTGGGTGAATTATCTGAATGTGACGGCGACGCAGACGCTGACGCAATACGTCCTGATCTTTTGCCTGCCGTTTTTCATCGCCAAGCAGAACTGGATCTACTTCGGCCTCACCGCGGCCTGGCTGGCGACCACGCTGTGGGATCCGCTGTACGAGAAGCTGGTCCAATCCGCCTTTTATCGCCATATGCTGCTCGCCTGGTCGCTCATGACCGCGCTGAGCTTTCTTTATCCCTTCGTCTGGCCGAATCAGCTTCCGCACTTTTATCTCGCGCTCGCCACGGTCTGCACTCTGGCGATGATCCCGACGCGGCGGGAATGGTTTTATCTCCTGACGCTGATCGGCGCCTGGGGACTCCTGGTGGGTTCGCTCCTGGTGCTGCCGCCGGCATATAAATTCCCTATCCTCTCGGTTTGGTCGAAGGCTCCGCGTTTCGCCTGGGACGCGGACAACAAGGATCTTCCGCCGCCGAGCCTCGGCAAGGAGATGACGCAGGCCGATATCAGGCTCTTCATCGATGAGGGGCACACCCTCTGCTGCGTGGCGCCTATCATCGCGCCCCCTTCCCTGAACATCAACATCATCCAGGAATGGACGCTCGGCGACCGGGTGATCGAGACCGCGCAGCTCAAGACGCCGATCCACGGCAGCGCGAAGCAGCAGGCCTTTCATTCGTTTTTCTGCAAGAAGAACTTCCCCTTCGGCCAGGAGGACGAACGCCTTCGCTGCCGCATCCGCATCGGCGATGATATCGACCTGGGCGGCGCTTCCCTCGAGGTCATGAAAGTGAAGACGGCTCGGGAAGGTCATCAAGTGCACGAGCGGTTTTAGAAGACATTTCATGAATGGAAAGGCTTTCAGAGCCGCTTCTTAAGAGATTAAAGAGCTTCTAATAAGGAGAAATTCTGCGAAAGACAATGGTATTTTCGCAAAAAAGCAGATATGAAGTTCGACTTCGTCAATGCTCAAAATGGAAGATGCCCCAGGATAAAAACACTCTGAAGCATCTAGGTTCTGTCTGGCGATTGCATGAATATGAAGCATTGCTTCAACATCGCCAGTAGCACCATCCCC
>JASLCY010000026.1 GCA_030151925.1 Oligoflexus sp. | reverse complement strand
AAGCACGGCCACATCCTCTTCCTGGGGCATGTGCTTGGCGTCGTAGAGGGCGAAGATGAAGGGATGGTCCACTTTCATGAGTTTATAGGTCGGAGGATCGACCTGGGCCGACGTCGCTTCAACCGTGGCCGCGGTCGCCGCCGCCGCTTCCGTTCCGTCCTCATCGACTATAACGGTCGCTTCATGGAGAACATCGGCGATGTAGACGGGCCGAGACGCATTCTTGAAGAGGTTGGTGAAATCGGCTTTGCTTTCGTCGAACGCGCTTTTGAAGCCAAGGTCCTTGAGCGACGAGGTCAAGGAATTCGAACCCCATTTCGCCGTGAATTTGGGCAGGTAGAGCTCGACCGGAGCGTAGGCGAGCGAGCTTGAGAGCGTGCTCCAGCTGTCGGCGGTGAGCTGGCTTTCGATCGTGCCCACGGTCTTGCCGGTCTTGGGCAGGATCACTACGAAAGCGAGGTTGTCGTCGATATATTTGAGCGAGACGGCCTGGTAGTCCGAGTTCTCGAAGTAGGGCAGGGAGCCCTTCTTATACATCAGCGAGACCTTCTGCGAGGCGCCGGCCGCCGAAGTGAAGGTTTGGTTGCCCTGAGTGCTCTCCTTCTTGAACGGGTCCTGCCAGTTCGCATAGAGATAGACCGCATTGGTGATCACCGCCTGCGTCGACGAATCCACCGACCCTTTAGGCAAAAGATCCTTGATCAGCTGATTCGTATTGTCGGCGATGTAATCGTTGATGGCGACGCGCGCGCCTTCCGCGTCCGCTTTAAAATCCTCGGGCCTCACGCCCGCATCATAGTATTGTTTGATCGTATCGAGATAAGCACTCTGCAGGGTCTGGCTCTTGTCGACCCAGACGTCGTTCACGACCTTGAGCGTGAACTTCTTGTCTTTCGGTATCGATTGCCCGAGCCCTTTCAGGAAGGAGACCTCGGTGCGCATCTTCTCGTGAAAGTCTTTTTGCGGCAGGTCGAAGCCTAGCGCGGTCGAGAACTCTTTCTCCGTCGCGTTCGCGGCTCCTGGATAGAGCAAAGCGAAAGCCGATTGGATGCTGAGCGGCGAGAGGAGCACGTTGCCGCCGGCATCGGCGGCCGAGACCTTGCCGAAGAGCTGCAGGGCGAAAGTATTGCTCGCCTTCGCCGAAGCCGCGACTTGCGCGTCCGTGAGCGAGCTTGGGGGCAGAACGTCTTTATCCGAGATCAAGAGGGGAGCCGAGCCGGCCTTCGAAGCATTGTTCGAAGGGCTCGTATTATTCGAAGAAGGCGAGCAGCCCCAAGGGAGCAGGCCCAGGCATATCAATAGTGATGATTTCATTGATGAATTTAACATACAAAGCCTCCAAGCCTAGCATCATTTCCGAGACTATTATCGGCTGGATTCTCTGAATGTGTTAATGAAATCAGCATTGTGAATGCTGTTTCCGTATACTGGCGTATTCCGGGGCCCTAGCCCGCTCTCAAGAGATCCCGCCCAGGCTTTGCATCAAGCGTTTCAGCGATCGTGCATAAGCCGCCTGATTGCTCGCGCGCCCGATGTGACGACCGTGCGAGACGCGGAGCGAACCCTTGCTGTATACGCCCTGGATCATCGTCGGCTCGTTGGCGAATACGAGCACGGACAACACCGCCGAGAGCGGCCTTTCGAGGAAACGGTCATGCAAAGGATCCAGCAGGATCCCTTCGAACAGGCGCCCGACCGCGAATAAACCCGGCGCCTGCCCCAAAGCGCTGCGTCCGCCCTTCAAAGCCCGATCGAAGACGATCTTCCCGGAATCCAGCTCATCGCCGCGGCACAGCACGTTGCGTTTTCTTTCGGTCAAACGCAGGGTCTGCTCAGGCGCCGCCATTTCCCAGAAAGGATTGAGGTTCATCTGCGAATCGCTGCCGATGCACCACGAGCCGCCCTGACGATGATAATCCCCGAACGGGAAGATGCCGTCGCCGAGATTCGCCTCCGTCGTGGGGCAGATGACGACCGTCGCGCCCGATTTCGCCAGGCGCGACGTTTCCTCCGCATCCATATGCGTGGCATGGACAAGGTTATGGTGAGAACTCAAAGGGATATTATCGGCGAGCCACTGGATAGGACGCACGCCGTAAGCTTCGACGAAACCCTTCACGTCCGCGGTCTGCTCGGAGGCGTGGAGATGCGCCGGCCCCTTCGTCCAGGGCGTGCCCAGGATCGTCTTGATATCCTCGAGGCCGGCCGCTCGGAGCGAATGCACGCCGTGCCCGACGATGACCTCGGGATAATTCGCCTTCGTCATGTCCACCGCCTGCTCGACGAAGGAGAGATAGGCATCGACCGAAGCCATGTGGAAGCGCTTCTGCTGCGGCTTGATCGGAACGTTCGGCGCCGCCTGCTGATAATAGACCGGCGTCAGCGTCAGGCCCATGCCCGCCCGTTGCGCGGCCTCCATCAGGATCTCGGAGATCTGCGTCTCGCGCGGATAAGGCTTCCCGCTCGGTTCGTGATGCAGGTAATGGAACTCGCAGACCGAGGTATAGCCCTGCTCGAGCATGTTCATGTAGAGCTGGGTCGCGACCGCGAGCAGCTCATCCAACTGTATATCGTTGGCGAGCGCATACATCTGCTCGCGCCAGAGCCAGAAGTCGTCGCTCTCGCGTCCCGGCAGCATCCTCTCCGACAGTCCCGACATCACGTACTGGAAAGCGTGGGAGTGCCCGTTGGGAACGCCCGGGATCAGGTAGTTCTCGTGGTTCTCGACCGCACCGCCCGGATCGTTCGCCGTCGACGCGAGGATCCGGCCCTCTTTGTTGAGCTGGATGAAATAAGGGCTGCACCAGGCGCCGTCGACATAAGCCGCTTTGAATTTGAGCCATTTCATAGCGTCTTCATCCCTTCGGCGAGCGCGAGGATGGTCTTCTTGAGCAAGGGCTTCAGGACCTCCGTCTTC
>JASLCY010000614.1 GCA_030151925.1 Oligoflexus sp. | reverse complement strand
GGATGATTCGGCCAAAGCCCATTTGAAAGATCCCTCGTTCATGGCGAAGCTCGATAAGACCCTGGCGGCTCATGAGGTCGACCCAGCTGAATACGTCGCTATCTATTTCACCGGCGGGCACGGGACTATGTGGGATTTTCGTAACAACCCGGACCTGAAAAGGCTGGCTGAGCAGATCTATAATCAGGGTGGGTACGTAACGTCCGTGTGTCATGGAGCGGCCGGTCTGCTGAACCTTGAGCTGCCGGACGGGAAACCTTTGATATCCGGTAAAAAGATCACCGGCTTTTCAAATAACGAAGAATGGCTTGCGGGCCTTAAGAAAGAAGTACCGTTCCTGCTTCAAGACGAACTCACTTCGTTAGGAGCTGATTATCAGAAGGCCTTGTTTCCTTTTGCACCTTATGCGGTGACTGATGGCCACCTTGTAACGGGGCAAAATCCAAACTCAGGAAAGGCCGTAGCCCAGGCTCTTTTGAAGGCTATAAGCGGAGATCAAAACTAACCGTCGCAGAATCCAAGCGGTTCTGCCTATCTACGGGAAAGGAAGAGGACTATGGGCCAGCAAATGACTGAAGTGGAATTTGGTAGTCATAAGGTTGCCGTACCGAAAGGGGGATTTTATGATCGCTTCCATAGGAAGCCTGACCTTGATGAGGTCGCGAAGGATCCAGCCGCCGGCAACGTCGATTTTTTCCGAAGAATACCCAAAAGGCTCGCGTCTTCGAAAGTCGGGCCGACTTGGGCGCCTAATTTCTATTATCGGGCTAAAAGCCTTCAATTCTTGTTTCTGGCGCCCCTTAATCGCGTTCGCACCATGCTTCCGTCGCCTCTCGAGCCGCTGCGGCCGATTCCGGGTCATGGTCTGGTCGCCTTAAACTTTTTTTCCTACACGGTGTGCGACAATGATCCCTATAATGAAGTCTCTGTCGCGGCCTTGATTCGCAGGCCGGGCTCCCAAGGAACGGATATCGGAGAGATGTTCAGTTCTATGCGGAGGCGTAACTACTTCGCTCATGTGCTGGCGTTGCCGGTCAACACGGAAATTGCTCGGGTACGAGGCGTTTATGCCTATCAACTTCCCAAGTGGCGAACAGAGATAGAAATCTCTACTGAGCAGGACATTACCGCCCGTACAGCTGGCAAAGACGGAAAGGACGATTTGAACCTGAGAATGCCGCTTCCTAAGCTGCAGACTCCGGTACCGCAGTCGCACATGGTGACCACGAATATGATCCATCTCCTGGACGGTGAATGGAATCAAACCGTTGTGCAGACGAACGTGCTCTCTTATTCTCAACAGGCGTTCCCTCGCGGTATTCATCTGGAACGCTGCGGGGGACCTCTGTCTCAGCTTCTCGATGGGCTGGGAGCCGGATCGATCGTCCGGGCGGATGTGGTCATGGATTCGCAGATAGTCCTTAATCTGCCCACTCCATGCCGTTCTCTCTAATGGAGGTTTTATGAAAATCGGGGAATTAGCGAAACGATGCGGCGTCAATGCTTCGACGATCCGCTTTTACGAGTCGCGCGGTCTTTTGAAATCCATTCCCCGCAAAATGAATGGCTATCGTGAGTATCCCGAGGATACGGTCGTCTTGCTCACGATCATCGTCAACGCACAGAAAACAGGTTTTTCGCTCGACGAAATTCAACAAATCCTACCGCCCAGCATAGCGAATTGGGATCACGATAAATTGCTCTCTTCGTTGAACAAAAAGATTGAGGATATAGAAAACCTAGAAAAGCAGTTGAAGAAGAATAAGTCGATTCTGAAGGATATCCTGAAAGCCATCGAACAAAAACCATCGGATCTCGGATGCGATGACAATGCCAAGCGAGTTATAAAAAAGATAAATAAGGCGGCGAAGCCGAAGAAGTCTTGAGCTATTCAGGAACGTAATCGATCTCATCCTTAAGCCAGACGAGCAGCCGAATCATGTCTGCCTACCAATTACTTTGAGTATAGTATCGACCATCAGTTCACGCTGGATGGGTTTTGGTCTGATAACCCACATCATACGATTCAGCAGCATTTCTCATTCGACCATGCGGTGAAAGCGATCACCGGAATCTGTGCGACCTCTGGATCCGCTGAAATCCTGACTTGCTTAATGAGCATGAACAGGATTCTTCGAGTAGCCGCAAAGAACCATCAGTTCATCGTTATTTTCAGAATAATACTCTGCTAGCGCAAGATGATGACATCTCCAGGCTGCCATATGTCCGTAGACTGTGTCTCCGAATATTGTACGGTGAGCCTGCGAAAGGCGTTTAATGAGATTCTTAGATTGTCCTATATCAAGCGTTCCGCTTGAGTCACGTCCTGCGAAGCGGTCGATATCAGAGTTTGTGTAAATGCCGTACCAACCTCCCATTTCAGATAAGCTTTCTTTGATTTTTTGAAAGTCGCGAAATCTAAAAGGTCCGATATCTGAGTTTTGAAAGCAGTATCTTCTGCTGTGAACGAATTTGGATTTATTCATCACGAGCAGGCCCTTTACGAATTCGGGTTAAGCAATCTTCTTCGAACTTGTGAGATCGAAGGCGACCTTTTCCATCTTTCCGCCAAGTCCAGCCGCGCACGCTTCAGCCTTGACACGAGACAAATTAAACTGCATGAAATTATCTCTGTCGGTTTTTTTTTTTTTTTTTTATGTATTAAGATATGTTATATGTTTTGGATTTATTTTAGAAACATAGTGTTTAATATAAATTAAGTGGACATATCCCGTGTACTCCGCTTCATAGATCTCGTGCAGTGTGCGAATAGCAATCTGATATATAATTTCCGCGTAGATCTCTTTTGCTTCTGTTTTGGACAGTGACTTGGTTTGAAAAGTATCTTTAGATGCAACGTATTTTACTTCCGAGACGAAAGTGAAATCATCGAATGCCGGGAGCATCGTTTCGATCTTGAGTGTCTTAGATTTTGGATCGAAACTTATTTCGTGATCTAAGTCAATATCGCCTGGATACTCCGACCGTTCGAGGACCAAGTTTAGATAGAATTCTATAGCGTCACGAACCCCACTTTCGAAAGAGGTTCTTGTCGATTCTACTCTTTCATTATGGTGTCGTTGCTTGCGAAGAAAAGTAGAGTGCGCCTCTTCATACTCTTTTTTGGCTCTTTCTTCTAATTGGCCGTGCATCTTTAACGCGAGATTATACTTCGCGAGAGCTTCGCTTTCAGCACGCTCTCGTTTCGTTTTTAAAAACGGCAAAATAGCTTCAAAGAATGACTTCTTGGGGACTGATCCAAAAAAGCTTTCCTGCATAGGACGAGGTTCGGCCTGATAGATATGAAACGATGAATTGTCTTTAAGTTCATTCCAATCGATCCGGTCATTCTTTGAAAGAGTTGCCTCTAAAATCTTC
>JASLCY010000021.1 GCA_030151925.1 Oligoflexus sp. | reverse complement strand
CCGCAAGCGCCAAAACCATAGACGTCGTCAACAGACTCGCTCTTCTCATAGCATGGCCCTCGCAATTAAAGCCCTAGGCCTTACCAGCACTTCTTCCAGCTGTAGTAGTAGCGAACGTTGTATTGTTTGCTGCTCTGCGCGCCTTCGTTGATCGAGATCTCCGCATCCTGGCCGCGGGCCGTGAGGCTGATGGTCGATTTGAAGGTGAGGTCGGCGCCGCAGGGCAGGTACTGCGTCGTACCCAAAGCGAAGTCCTTCTCGAGGACCACGTCCTGGACCTCTTCGCCCGGAACGTAGCTATAGTTGGCGATAGCCGCGTCGCCGATCGATCCGCCGAGCGTGTGGCGGAGGGTGGCCGTGGTCCGGCCGTCTTCCGAATTGATGATCGAAGTGCCGGCGACCGCAACCTTGCTGATCGCGACCGTCCAGCCGGCCGGGAGCTTGGCGTTGAACTTCACGAGGCAGGTCTTCGCGTCGCGCACGCCTTTAGCCGAGGCCACGAGGTTGTTGAAGATGAGGTCGAAGCTGCCGTCGGCGTTGAAGTCGGCGATGCTGTCCGCGTCGCTGCAAGCGCCGACGAATTTAACGCTCGATTGGTCGATCGCGAGAGGTCCCTCGCTGACTTTTACGTGGGCGAAAGCGGAAGAAGAGAGTACCATGAGGCCGGCTGCGAGGATTCCATTGAAACGCATAAGAAACTCCTGAGAAAATGTTGTGTGAGAATCACCTGACAAGGACGGTTGTATCGCGACCGGGAGCGGCCGAGAATTAACATGGCCTCACAAGGCGTGACGAGATTTGATTCGATTCTGTTTAATTCAATATATTCAATTTGTTATATGGATATTTAGGCGTGATGCGATTGCCTTTTCGGGGTGATTTTCCATACTGAAGGACACGGGTATAGGAGGCCTAGCCATGCCGCGCTCATCTCGTCTCTTCGCTCAGTACGAAGCCGCATCACCTTCCCTTAAAGAAGCGATCAAAAGGAATAGCCTGCCTCTCGAGTCGGCCCGAGACCTCACGCCGCTCATCGACAGGATCGATACCGCTCCCTACGTCCTGATAGGCGAGGCCTCGCACGGCACCTCCGAGTTTTATGCCTGGCGCGCGCTCATCACCAGACGCCTGATCGAAGAATGCGGCTACAGCTTCATCGCCGTCGAAGGCGATTGGCCCGACTGCTATCTCGTCAATCGGTTCGTCAAAGGTTATCCGGGAGCCCCGAAGGACGCTCAACACGTCCTGCAGGCCTTTCATCGCTGGCCGACCTGGATGTGGGCGAATGAGGAGATCGCGCGTTTCCTGGAATGGCTGAAGGCCTATAACGCCGAACGTCCGATGGAGAGACGCGTCGGCTTTTATGGGCTCGACGTCTATAGCTTCTGGGAATCGATGGAGGCATTGGCGAACAAGCTTCCCGACCTTCCGGAAGATGCGGCGGCCGCTATGAGGCAGGTGCTGCGTTGCTTCGAGCCTTATGCCGACGATGCCTATGATTATGCCCGCGCCCTCAGGCATATCGATAAGACCTGCGAGCGAGACGTGCTGAACCTCCTGCAGCAGGTGAGGGCGGCCGCCCCTTTCCTGGCCGAGCCCGATGACCCCGAAGCGGCGTTCTATTCCGAGCAGAACGCGTTCGTCATAAAAAACGCGGAGGAATACTATCGCTCGATGCTGCAAGGCCGCAGCGAATCCTGGAACGTGCGCGACATCCATATGATGGACACGCTCGACCGGCTCGTGCAGCATCAAGGGCAAAGGGCGAAGGCTATCATCTGGGCGCATAACACCCACGTGGGCGATGCCCGCTTCACCGATATGAACGAAGAAGGTGAGGTCAATATCGGGGAACTCACGCGTACGAGACACGGCGCGGAGAATGTCGTGCTGATCGGCTTCGGGAGTTATAAGGGCCAGGTCATCGCCGGGCGCTCGTGGGACGCGAGGATGGAGCTCATGACGATGCCGGAAGCTCCGGCCAATAGCTGGGAGGCGATACTGCACGACGTTGAGCCGCGCGATAAGATGCTGATCTTCGAAGGCCTCGAGACCGAAGGGGAATTCCTTACCCCGAGAGGCCATCGGGCCGTCGGCGTCGTCTATCATCCGGAGAGCGAGCGCCTCGGCAACTATGTGCCGACGGTCCTCTCCAGGCGTTATGATGCTTTTCTCTTTATCGATGAGACCCGCGGCCTAAGGCCGCTCGGCGTGCATATCGCCGGCAGTCCGGAACTCCCCGAGACCTTCCCTTTCGGGATGTAGCCCGGCGCGCGAGGTCAGAACCAGTCCACAGGCTGGTTGTACCCCGCACCGAACGAGACGAGGTCCGAGATGTACGAAGCGCTGTGGCTATTGCGGGCGGCGACTTCCAGGAAGTAGTCGATGATGTTCGCTTCGATATAGAACCCGTGGTGGCGGATCGCGGCCTGCAGACCGAAGTAATACGCATCGGGCGGATAATATCCGCGCGGATAGCGTTTGGGATCGGTGAAGAACGTGTGGCTCGACGAGTTCACCATCAGGGTCATCCCCATCAGGAACTGGACGTCGGGGTTCTTCCCCGTGATGAGCTTGAAGTTGCCTTCGAGGTTGATCTGCTGCACTTCCGCGCCGCCGCGGAACCGGGGCGTATAACCGTAAGAGATCGCCGGCTCGAACCAATCGCCCTGATAGCCGATGCCGAGCGAATAGAGACCCTGGTTGGCGCCGATCTGGTTATGGATAAAATATTGCCTGACCGTCGCGCGGTCGGAATCATCGTGATCTTCAGCGAAAGCCGCGGAGCTGAAGAGCAGGATGAGGATCAGGGATAAGGTACGCATGTCGATCCTTTGCAGGCTTGGAACTTGATGCCGTCGGCGTTCACTTGCAGGAGGCCCCAGGAGGTGCCGATGACCCTTTCCACCGTCAAGACGGGCTTGCCGTAGATGTCTTGGTACTTCCAGTGATGGAGGTGGCCGTGAACGGAGCCGAGGACGTTCGGATATTTATAGAGCTCTTTCCAGAGGTCGTTGACTTCGGGATAGCGCTCCAGGCTTCCGGGCGGCTCGTGGGCGACGATGACGACCCGCGGGTGGCTCACGATCTCGGCCTCGAGCCATTGCAGATCGGGATAACCCCATTCGTAGGGGTTGTCGTTCCACATGATGAACTTCACGTCGTTATAGATGAAGCTGTAGTTGAAGGGCCCGAACATCTTCTTGTAGATGTCCTTGCCGTAGAGGAGGCCATCATGGTTGCCGACCACCGTGAGGACCGGGCGACGGAATTCATCGATGATCTTTCCCACCCATTCGAATTCGCGGCGCAGGCTGCGATCCGTCATATCACCGAGCACCAGGGTGAAGTCGACGTCGTCGCGTTTATTGATCTCAGTCCGCACGTCTCGGAACTGGCTCGGCTGCTCCTGCATGTCCGTAGCCAAGGCCACGGTGAAAGGCTGAAAGGTCGGCGACCCCGTGCGGAGCATGTCGAGGTTCTTCTGAGTGAGGTTATTGAAGAGCGGCGTGCTCACGCTCGCCCAGGGCGAGAGGTCTCCGCACGATTCCACGGCGAGGATCATGACCAGAGCCATAAAAATGCGTAAAATGGTAAAGAGTTTTTTCAAGGGGGATGACCTTCGGTGTAAGATACAAGGATTATGCGCTTCACAGCTGGAAGATAGTTTTGGATTCCCTTATGCGCAATATAGAAGCGAGAACCGTGAGGTCATTATTCAGGCCTATGCGGTTGAGAGACGATTTTCTTAGATTTTTTCGATTTTTCTGACTCAGCATTCTTTTGGGCTGAAGTCAAAAAGAAGAAGCCGGGCCGGTTAGCGACGGGGATACTGAACTTCTTTTGCGGATGGGAGGGATTTCATGCAGGATCTCAGGCGGCTGGATTTCGACGACCTCCTCCTCTTGCAGCAGCTCGCGGAAGGCGACACGCTCACGCGCATCGCCAAGACCATGAACATATCGCAGCCGGCCATCAGCCAGAGGCTGCGGAAGATCGAAGACGTCTTTGCCATCGCCCTGGTGAAACAGGACGGGCGGCGCGTCCAGCTCACGGAAGCGGGGCTGGCGCTCGCCATCAATGCGGGCGGCGCGCTGAAACTCATGCAAAGCCTGCCCTCGGGCCAGAACAAGGCGGTGATCAACATCG
The DNA here is from genome assembly GCA_030151925.1 of Oligoflexus sp. Classification (GTDB taxonomy): domain Bacteria; phylum Bdellovibrionota_B; class Oligoflexia; order Oligoflexales; family Oligoflexaceae; genus Oligoflexus. The sequence goes on along the minus strand of JASLCY010000021.1, from coordinate 7,061 downwards.
GCACGCGCCCCGAGGTCGGTTTCAGCTGGTTGGGCAAAGCCCTCCTGAACCTCAGGAAGAGCCAGCCTGATCTCACGTTCCATGTGCATGTCGCCTCCGGCTCGGAGATCCTGCAACGCCTCGGGACGGGCCATCTCGATGCCGTCCTGACGTCGGCGCCTATCACGGTGCGGGATTTCCGGTCTTTGGAGCTGGTTGAGGAGAAATACGTGTTCGCCGCGACTCGACAGAAGTTCGAGGGACTCAAGAGGACCGAGGATTTCACGAGCGAAGTCCTGATCGAATACGACCGTTCTTTTCCCTTCCTCCGCTACCTCGATGCGGACCTGCGGGCGAAGATCTCCTTCCGCGACGTCTGGTTCCTCGGCTCGACGGTGCTGATGGCGAATGCTATCGCGCATGGCTTCGGCATCGGGATAGTGCCTCGGTACCTGCTCGAGGAGCCTATCCGCAAAGGCTCCGTCCAGGTATTACCCCAGACGAAATCCGTGAGGAGCGACAGCTTCCGCATCATCCACAGGAACGATCCGCTGCTGGAGAAGAACCTGCAATTCCTGCGGAAGGAGTTGGTCGCGTTAGGCCTTTGTTAGGGGCTTGAGCCTGTCCGCGAACAGTTTGAAGAGGCTATTCCAGTGTTTTTGATCGGCCTCGGCGTTGTATGCGGGGAGATCGGCCATCGTATAACCGTGAGGGGCGCCCTTATAAAGTTCGACCTGATGCGGCGCAGCAAGGCCTTCCACGGCCTTGGCGAACGCCTCGATCGCGTCCGGCGGCATCGACTGGTCGTTGTCGGCGTGAGCGACGTAGAAAGCGGCTTTGATATCCTTCACCAGTTTATGCACGCTATCCGGAGCGTCTTGCACAAGGCGCCCGACCGACGACACCGCCAAAGCCAAGGCTATCGTCGCGCCGCTCGCTCGTCGCGCCTATCGCCGTCCGCCGACGGACGACGAACTGAATAAGCTCGTCGTCTTCTTCAAGAACGGCCTCAAGGAATCGGACAACAAAGACGCGACCGCAGCCGGCCTCGAAGCCGTGATCACGGTCCTCCTGCAATCGCCGGCCTTCCTCTATCGCCCCGAACTCGGCGACAACCGCGGTGCGGCGGAGGTCGCCCTGAACGCCTATGAAGTGGCCTCCCGCCTTTCCTTCGCGCTCTGGAACTCGATTCCCGACGAGACCCTGCTTAAGCTCGCCGACAGCGGCGATATCCTGAAACGCGATGTGCTCAAGGCGCAAGTCGCCCGCATGCTCAACGATCCGAAAGGCGAAGAGACGATCGCCTACTTCCATGAGAAATCCTTCAATATCGATAAATTCGTCGGCTTGAGCAAGGATGCGAAGGTCTTCCCGAAGTGGCCGATCGACCTCGGCGATACTCTGAAGAACGAAGCGGCTCTGTTCCTGGGCGAAGTCGTGAGCCACGGCGGAGGCGTGAAAGAGATCTTCACCGCACCCTATACCTTCGTGAACGATAAAAACGCCCCGCTTTACGGCGTGAAAGCTCCCAACGGCTCGACCTTCGCCAAGGTCGACCTCGATCCGAGCCAGCGCTCGGGCATCCTTACGCAGATCGGTTATCTCGCGAGCAAGGGCCATGAAACGGAGAATGACCCGATCCACCGCGGAACGTATATCGTCGGCGAAGTCCTCTGCACGCAGCTGGCCGCTCCGCCCAAAGTCGGCGAAGTCCCGCCGCCGAGCGATAAGTTGAAGACCGTGCGCGATCGCGTGACGGCGCTCACCACGCCCTCGCCGTGCAACGCCTGCCACCAGACCCGCATCAACCCCGCGGGCTTCGCCTTCGAGCACTATGATTCGATCGGCATGTGGCGCGATACGGACGGCGACCAGCCGGTGAACGCCACGGGCGAGTATCAGTTCATAGGCACCAAAGACCCGAGCCTTAAGTTCGACGGCGCGATCCAATTCATAAAAGGCCTGGTCGCGAAGAAAGACCTGCACTCGTGTTATGTCCAGAAAGCCGTGGAGATGCTCTACGGCCAACGCCCGGGCACACCGGAGCAGGACCTGATCAGCGCGATAGCGGATCGATCGAACGACGGCGCTTCCATCAAAGAGATCTTCACCCAGATCATGACCGATCCTCGCATCTACGTGCGCAACAACCAGGAGACAAAGTAATGGTGCATCGTCGTCATTTCCTTATCGGCGCCGGTGGCTTGATCTTCGGTTTGCCTATGCTCGAGAGCATCACCGGTCTCGGCGGGTTGCTCCGCGCGGATGATATGACCACCGCTCTCGATACGGAGCCGCAGAAGTATGCGATCTTCTTCCGCTCGGCGCACGGCTTCGTCCGCCCCCGTTTCTTTCCTAAATCGATGGGCGCGCTCACCGACGACAGCCTGAAGGATACGGCGCTTGAAGCGCTTACGCCCTATAAATCCAACATGTCCGTGCTCTCGAACGTAAGCCATCCCTTCGGCAGCGACGGCTGCGACCACAAATACGGCGGGATCCAAGCCTTGACCGGCGCGAAGCCTTATCGGGGGGCGAACGAATCCGTGAACCTCGCGCTCTCGACCGGCGAATCGCTCGATTTCCGCATCCAGAGGACCTTCATGCCCGGCGTCGAACCGATGGTCCTCACTTCGGGCAAACGCAATACCGACCGCCTCGGCGTGCAGGATTTCGTGTCCTTTCGCGGCGACAAGGATCTGGTGTCGGGCGAGATCAGACCCTACAATGCATATATGAAGGTCTTCGGGATGGATGCCTCGTCGAACGGGCCTTCGGACGCTCGCCTCCTGCTTCGCAAGAGCGCGAACGATTACGTGCGCGATCAGATGAATGCGCTGCTCAAGAGTCCGAAGCTTAGCCAATCCGATAAGGACAGGCTGAATCTCCACCTCGCGGGCGTCCGGGATACCGAGATGAAGATCGCGCTCCACCTGCCCGAGGATCGCGTCACGCAGTTCAAAAACCAGAGCAACGTGGATCAGTACGAGAACAATACGCAGGAGATCATCAAAATGCAGCTCGACGTGATCGCCATCGCGATCGCCGCGGGCGCATTCCGCGCCATCACCTTCCAGATCGGCCCCGGCATCGACGCCACCCAGTATCTGATCAACGGCACTCGTTTCGCGGGCGCGCACGCTATCTCGCACCGGGTGGCCACGCAGATGCCCTTCATGGACGGCGCGCCCCTCGCCGGTGCGGAAGACATGCACCACGAGCTCGACAAGATGCATGCGAACTTCTACAAGTACCTGCTCGATAAACTCAGCGGCTATAAGTATAAAAGCGGCTCTCTTCTCGATTACGGAACGGTGATGTGGTTCAGCGAGATCGGCGACGGCCCTTCGCACGACCACCAGAACATCCCGCATATCCTCGCCGGCAACGCGGGCGGCTCGCTGAAACTCGGCTCTTACTTCAACGCCAATTGTCATGTGAATCGTGTGCTCAATACCGTGGGCAGCGCGGTGGACCTTAAGAACGGCAACTCCCCTCTCGATAACTTCGGGGATAAGGATCTGGTCGCCGAGAACAAGGACGGCAAGGCAGCGGGCGTGATCAACGAGCTTTATAAGGCCTGACGGGACGAGGGCATGCCCTCGCCTTCCTCACCCCCTCGTCAAATACTCCACGACATCGGAACGCCCGAACATCTGCGCATAATTCAGAGCCGTCATCGCTTGCCTATTGCGATAACCCGCGTCGGCTCCCGCCTCGACGAGGATCTTGACGATCCCGAGATAGCCTTTGAACGCGGCGCCCATAAGGATGGAATTCTCGCCCTCGACCTGATCGTTGGGGTTCGCGCCCCGCGCGAGGAGGAGGCGGGTCATCGCCTCATGGCCGTGATAGGCCGCAAGCATGAGGCTCGAATAGCCCTTGGCATCTTTTGCATTGATAAGTTCGGGATCGGGATCCAGGGCAAGGGCAGCTTCGACATCGCCTTCGCGCGCATAAGAGAACAGAGGGCTCTCGGCCCGCGAGGGCTTGGTATGGCCTTCCCAGCTTTGCATTGTGACCTCGTTCGTATCGTCGATAGATAAAGCGTCTTTATAGCCTTAATCTATCGTATCGAGCACTTGAGGCCATAGAGAAAAAATCAGGACTCCGAGACCTAAAGCCATGAAGGTCAGGACTCCCAGGGATAACTGGAGATTTTCTGTAGGTCGTGTCGCCCAATCATCCCACACATTGTAGCCCGACGTGAGATAGGGTTCGAGAAACCATAAGACGAGCGCGCCCAGCAGGGCCGTCGCCAGGGTTTGCCAGAAGAATCGCCAGGTCCACATCGCGGGTTTCAGGGGAGCCGGCCTCTTCTCGAGACTGAGCTGATGCTCGAAGCGAGCCATGAATTCAAGATCGTCTTCTTGGAATCCAAAGGCTTCGCTCGCAGGGAATGGACGTTTATCCTGATTCATGTTCCGGTTCCTCCTGCTTCTTGAGTAAGTTTCTGCCTGGTTCTGAGTATCAATGATTTTACCGTACCGACGGGAATCTTGAGAATCGCCGCCGCCTCGGCATGCGAAAATTCATGCCCGAGACACAGGACTATGGCCGATTGCTCCTCGGGCCGCATCGTTTGCAGCAGCTCATTCACGGCGATCTTCGCGTTCGCCGCCCGCTCCTCGTCCTGCGGGCCGGCCAGTTCCCGCTCCAAAGACTCGGTTACCTTGGGTTGGCGCCGATACCATTGCAGGTATTCATTATGCGCGATCGAGTAGATCCAGGCCTGATACTTCGCGCCGTCGTGGATCTGGGCCAGGCGGCGATAACCGGCGAGGAAGGTATCCTGGGCGAGGTCATCGGCGATCTCTTTGTTGCGCGTGAGCCGAGCGAGATAAGTGCGTATAGCCACCTGGTACTTGCGCACCAGCTGGCTATAGGCTTTTCTATCGTCTAACAACAATGTGCGCTGGACCAGGTCCAGATCCGATTGCATGCTCAGGGTTCCCGTTTGTTACGGTCCGACTCCAGGAAACGTCCGCCTACGCCGAGCGAAACGAGATTGCCGACGCCTATGGCGAGGAACACGATGCCGACTGGCAGGAAGCCTCCGTGACGATTCTCCAGATAGCGGATCGCGATGAAAGCGATACCGATCAAGGTGAAGATGATGCCGCGGCGCAGCAGGCTATGAGGTTGATGCCGGCGACCCCAGCGGGATTCGTAACGATCCCTGTTGATCCAGCCTTCCGGGATCGGCTGGCCTTTCTCGACCATGCTGTTGAGCAAGGCGATGCGGCTCAATTCCGTTTTCGCGCGGAAGTATTGTTTGCTGACGATGATGATGAGCAGGAAACCGAAGAAGGCGACCGGAACCAGAAACGGGAAGCCTCCGTGACGATGGGGGCCGCCTCTAAACCAGTAGTCATCGGCGTCTTGATTCGAAGCCGCGTCGCGATCCTGGGCATGCGGACCGTCGACCGCGGTCGTCTGGGATTGAGTCGCTGGGGTATCGTCAGCCCAGAGTTCAGGCAATACCGTCTTTTGCAAGGCCACGAGCAGCAGGGCGAGGCCGAGGATTTTCCAAAAAGCGCGTTTCAAGGGTGTCTCTCCTATCAGCAGTTATCCATGAGATGCGCGAGACTCCGCCTTTGGATTCATCTCGACGAAAAAAGTTTATGCCCAATTATTTCCTTAGATATCAATGGCTTAATGCTTAATTTTATAACCCGTGCGGAAGATGAGCGCGATCAAGGCCAGGCAGATCACCATAAATCCGAGGGTCATGGCGAGACTGACCTCAACAGCCACGTCAGAAGTACCGTAAAAGCTCCAACGAAACCCGCTGATGAGATAAACCACCGGATTGATGAGCGCAACCTTCTGCCAGATGCCGGGCAGCATGTTGATCGAATAAAAGCTTCCTCCGAGGAACGTCAGAGGCGTGATGATGAGCATGGGCACGATCTGCAGTTTTTCAAAACCGTCCGCCCACACGCCTATGATGAAACCGAAGAGGCAGAAGCTCACCGAGGTCAGGAACAGGAACGCCGCCATCCACCAGGGATGCTCGATGCGGTAATCCACGAACGCCCGCGCGGTCAGGAGGATGATGAGACCGAGCAGGATCGATTTGCTGGCCGCGGCGCCGACGTATCCGCAGACGATTTCCATGGCGGAGAGAGGCGCGGACAGGACCTCGTAAATGGTCCCCGAGTACTTCGGCATGAAGATGCCGAACGAGGCGTTCGCGATGCTCTCCGTCAGCACGGAAAGCATCGTAAGCCCCGGGACGATGAAGGAAGCGTAGGTCACGCCGTCGATCGCGGCCATGCGGGAGCCGATCGCCGAACCGAAGACGATGAAGTACAGCGAGGTGGAGATGACCGGCGAAGCCACGCTCTGGCCGAGGGTCCTGAGGAAACGGGCCATCTCGAATTCATAGATCGCCTTGAGTGCGTATACGTTCATCGTTTGCCCTCCACGAGACCGACGAAGATATCTTCGAGCGATCGTTCTTTGGTCCTGAGGTCCTTGATCTCGAGATGAAGCGTCGCGAGCTCCCTCATGAGGCCCGCGATGCTCCCCTGCTCGGCCTGCGCATCGAAATGATAGGTGAGTTCGGTGAGATCGTTCGAGAGCTCGAGCTTATAGGGTTCGAGCTCTCGCGGGACCTTCTCGAGCGGCTGCTTCAGCGTCACGGTCAGCTGCTTCTTGCCGAGCTTGGCGAGGAGGGCGTGTTTCTCCTCCACGAGCATGAGCCGGCCCTGGTTGATGATGCCGATGCGGTCGGCCATCTCCTGGGCTTCCTCGATATAATGCGTCGTGAGTATGATCGTCACGCCCCGGTCGCGGAGGGAGCGCACCATCTTCCACATGTCGCGCCTGAGCTCGACGTCGACGCCCGCGGTCGGCTCGTCGAGGAACAGGATCTCCGGCTCGTGCGAGAGGGCTTTGGCGATCATCACCCGGCGTTTCATGCCGCCGGAGAGAGTGATGATCTTGCTGTCTTTCTTGTTATAAAGCGAGAGGTCCTTCAGGATCTTTTCCAGATATTCTTTATGAGCCGGCTTTCCGAACATGCCGCGGCTGAACTTGATCGTGCTCATCACGCTTTCGAAGGCATCGGTCGTCAG
>JASLCY010000017.1 GCA_030151925.1 Oligoflexus sp. | reverse complement strand
TCGTCACCTTCGCGATGTTCCGCACCTGGGCGGTGAGGTTGCCGGCGAGGCCGTTTACGTTATCGGTAAGATCGCGCCAGGTGCCTGACACGCCTTTTACATCGGCCTGGCCACCGAGCTTTCCTTCGGTACCGACTTCCTTCGCCACCCGGGTTACCTCGGAAGCGAAGGAGTTGAGCTGATCCACCATCGCGTTTACCGTCGTACCGATGCGGAAGAACTCACCGCGGACCGGCCGCCCCTCGATCTCGAGGAACATCTTCTGCGAGAGGTCGCCTTTCGCAACGGCCGTAATAACCCGGGCCACCTCGTTGGTAGGTGCGACAAGATCGCCGATTAGCTGGTTGACGGAATAAACGCTTTCAGCCCATGAGCCTTTCGCGGGACCGACCGAAGCTCGTTCGGTCATGCGACCTTCCTGACCAACGATGCGGCCGACTCGGATCAGCTCGTTGGCAAGGTGCTCATTGAGACCGATGATATCGTTGAGGAGCTCACCGGCGCGGCCGAGGGCGTCCTGTTTCTCGTATTCGAAGCGGACGGTGAAATCACCGGTCTTCACGGCCTTGAGGACATCAACCAGCCGATCGATCTGATCGCGGCTCGCCGTAGGGTCCGTGTCGAGGCCGCGTCGGCTCGAGGTCTTCTTCGTATTGGCAGCATAGGCCGCCGCTTTTTGTGTTTTGGAAGGAGCGGGAGCTGGAGTGGAAGAGCGGGTCGAGGTCTTCGACGAGGCTTTCTTTTTTGACGAGCGCGCGCGGGTTTCTCGAGTGTCACGGCTAGATATTGATGAGCGCATAGCTATCCTTAATCTATGGTCTTTAGGGTCGATATGGCGTTTTAAAAAAACAAGATGGAGCTTTTGAGCACAAATTTATCGTACGGGGCTACTGGTTAAAAGCACGAAGCGATGGGCATGCGCTTGTTAAAATGATAACTATTGAAAATACTAAATAAAATTAAGCACGCGAAGCTCAGATAGAAATTTTGCGAAATTTTTCGCTGCATTTTTTCCTGTATTCTCTAGCCGTTGTGTCGCGCTTTTTTGGCTTTCTACTATTGACCCGACCGTCCTGTCCTTGCGGATTGATGGATGGTGAGCTAACCCAGTTATACGGAAGAATTTCCTGCTATGCTGGTAGGAAGTGGCGCTGTCTATCGAAGGAGAAGCGGGGAAATGATGAAAGTTGTGCGCAAGACATGGATGCTGGCTATCCTTGGCTCCAGTTTACTTGCCGGCAAGGCGCTCGCCGTGGCGGAGCGCGATTGGGCTAAAGACGGTTGGGAGTTCGAGTCCGAAAAAGAAGGCATCAAGGTTTACGGCAAGAGTTATCCGAAATCCGCGGTCAAAGGCGTCGCGGGGGAAACGACGGTCGATGCCTCGGTGGGTAAAATCCTCTGGATCCTCCTCGATCACCAGCATAAGCCAGAATGGATAAACCACTTCAAGAGCGCGAAAACCATCGAGGATATTCCGCCCTCTTCCAATATCCAATATTCCGAGTTCACCCTGCCGTTCCCCGCGTCGAACCGCGATTTCGTCTTCCGCAACGATTTCAGCGTCGATAAGAGCCTGAACGCGGTCATCATCGATGTGAAGTCCGTGGATGATAAAAGGATGCCGCCGAAGGACGACGGCACCGTTCGCGGCGAGATCATTCGCGGGCACTACGTGCTGATCCCCCTCGGCGAAAACAAAACGTATATCCAGGCGGAATACCTCGCCGATCCCAAAGGCATCATCCCGGCCTGGTTGATCAACTTCTTCCAGAAGGAATGGCCTTACAAGACCCTCGACGCGATGCGCAAGCAGCTGAAAAAACCTTATGTCGAAGAGTGGGATGTTTATACGAAGGTGCTCAAACCCCAGCTTCAAGCTGCGAACGGCACCCACTGATCCTCTCACGTCCTCTGAGCTGCCGTATGCTCCCTGATGATGCGGCAGTGCCTCAAGGCATCCTGTCTTTCCAATACATCCTGCACGACGGAATACGTCCATTTCTCTTTGAAGATCGCGGTGAAAAGCGCATCGTCATCGGCTGAGCAAGCAGCGGGCAGCAGCGCGTCCAGCATCATGGGTTTGAGTGTATCGTCCTTCTGGGCCGCCAGGGCATGGAGGTTCTTGAGGAAACTCTTCCGGGTGGCGAGGCGCGCTTCGATCTGCTGCGGCGGATAGAGCGCCGTGACGGTGGCGAGCACCTGCTTCATCGGCAGTTTGTCGGGATTCTTCAACAGGCTCGCCACTATCTTTTCTTTCTCTTTCGGACTCGCGAGCGAGGCCTCGATCGAACGCTGCGCGATCAGGCCGGCGTTCGACCGGTCGCGTTCGGCCTTCGCCCAGGTCTTCGCATGCTCATCGCGCAGGGCCGCGAGTTCACCGAGGACTTCCCAACGGCGCGGCTGATCGAGTTCGAAGTCCGGCCAGCTCGTTTGTTTCTGATAGATGCGGGTCAAGGCCGTTTTATCCTCGCTCAGGCCCAAGACCGGGATGAGGAGGTTGAAGGCGATGATGCGGTTGTCCTTCGGCCTTTTCGCATCGATCAGGATGGTCTGGAGCGGCGATATCAGCTGTTTGGCGATCGTGATGCGGCGCGCCCTGTCCGGGAATGATTTAACGTGTTTGAGGATATGGTATTCGATCAGAGTGTCGATCGAGTTCAAGACGCCGTTATCCGTTTCCAACGGCATTTCCGCAGCGAGCAGCGGCAGCACTTCATCGAGGCCTATCTCGCCGTCTTCGAGCGACCAGCCCAGAGACTCCCAGAAGAGGAGGCGCTGCATGGGCGAGGCGATGCGCGGGAGCTCGGTTTTGAAGGCCTTGAAGTCCGCTTCGCTCCAAAGGACTTTCACGTAATCCTCGTCGCCGCTGTTCGGCGCGATCAGCGTCGGACACGGCAGCTTCTTCGGCAGGGTGAGCTGGGTCGAGGCGCCGGCGTAATCGGCCCGCAGGGTTTCGTAGGGCGCCCAGACATCGGCGCCGTCACGATCCTTGTAGAGCGAGATCAGCATGCTGTGCTGCCTGAGATCGGGAAGTTTCGCGGGCGCGCCCTGCGTAAGGGTGAGGGACTCGAGTTCACCCTGGGCGTTGCACTGCTTGGCGACGCTCACGGTATTGAGGCCGGCCGTCGTCAGCCACGGTTTCGCGAAGGCCTGGAGTTCACCGCGACCGCTGGTGTCGAGTTCACTGAGCAGATCGCTCAGCGTGGTATTCCCGTAAGCATGATCTTTGAAGTAGCGAGCTAAACCCTTGGCGAAGGACTCCTGCCCGAGGCGGAAGGCAAGCAGCTGCAGGAAAGCCGCGCCTTTTCCATACGTGATGCCGTCGAATCTCGCATCGGCCGCATCGGTATCCGGCACTTCACCGGTAATCGGATGGGTCGTCACCAGACGATCCGCAAAATAGGCCCAGTTCTTCTCGTTATGAAAATCGATCCAGGCGTGATCCTTGAAGTCAGGGTGATCGGACATCGCCCAAGCCGCGGCATAGGTCGCAAAACTTTCGTTGAGCCAGAGATCGTCCCACCACTTCATCGTCACGAGGTCGCCGAACCACATATGCGCCATCTCATGAAGGAGAGTGTCGAAGTTTCGGGTCACCGCCTGCGCCGAGCGTTCGCCCCGATAAGCGAAACGTTCGTTATAGGAAACGTTGGCGACGTTTTCCATCGCCCCCGCGTTGAAGTCCGGCACCAGCACCTGATCGTATTTCTGGAAGGGGTAGGGCGTACCGAAGGCCTTCTCGTAGAAGTCGAAGCCGTAGCGGGTCCAGGCCAGCCATTCCTCGACATTCACGTATCGCGCCATGGATTGCCGGGCCATGACGCGCAAGGGTATACGGAACTTCGCGTCTTCCCAGACCTTGTAAGGACCCGCCGTGAGCGAGAAAACATAGGGGCTGATCGGCTGCGTGGCCGGGAAGCTCCAGGTTTTTTTATCGAGCAGCTCGTCGGCCTTGGATTCGCGCATCGTCGAAACCACCACCCATTCCTTGGGTGCGGTGACCTTCATCTTGAAGGTCGCCTTGAGGTCCGGCTGATCGAAGCTCGGGAACATTTGATTGGCGTCCCAGGTCTCGAATTGCGTGTAGAGATAAACCCGTTTGTCTTCCGGATCGACGAAACGATAGAGGCCGCTGCCGTCGCGGCTGAAAGGATGCGTATAGGTGATCCTGATCTCGTTCGAACCGGCCTTGAAGGCTTTCGCCGGAATCTCCAGGAACGTCTCGTCGTAATGGAACGGCTCGGGATGGCCGTTGACGTTGAGCGCCAGCAGGCGGCCTTTGCGGAAATCCAGGAGCAGAGGTTTAGGGGCGATCTTGTCGTTCCATTCGAAGGTGAGGGTCGCCTCGCCTTTAAACTCCGCGGGCCCGCTGACGTCGAGCGTCAGATCGTATTGGGGATGGCTCACCTGCTGCACGCGAAGTTCGGCCTGCTTCTGCGTAAGAGGAAGTTCGGCCTGGGCCGGGCCCGCCGCGATAAGGAAAAGGCCGATTAGACTACTACGGATCGACATGGAAAAGCCCCTCTGTATCCTGGAATACCAGAGGGGACGCTACGCGCAGTTGCAAGGGACTGCAACGGACATTTCAAGGGGCGGGAGCCGCCGGCTGAGGCTGCGTTTCCTGCTGGATATAGGCCTTCACCTCGGGCTCCTTGGTGCTGTCGGCGAAGGTCTGCACCGCGGCCTGCGCGGCCTGGGGATTCTCGCGATAGGCCGCGATTATCATGCGCGCGGCGTTCATCTGCAGATCCTTGTCGAGCGCCGCGGAGCGTTTGGCGACGCGCGTATAATCGTCGGCCGAGAGATTGCGCAGGTCCAGCGCCTTGAGCGCGTCGGAGGTCACGCTTTTATCCGCGTCCTTCTCGAAGGCGCTCACCAGCAGCTGATCGACCTGCGCGCCGGGGATGTAACGCATGCTGTAGGCCGCGGCGCTGCGCAGGTCGGGATCCTTGGCCTGCAGGTTGCTTTCGAGCGAAGGAAGGTAGGATGGGTCGCCGTGATTGCCCATGGCCGCCAGGACCGTGCTTTTCATGGCCGCCTTGCTGGGATCGTTGAGCTCGGCGATCAGGCTGCCCGTGAGGTCGCCCGCGCTCTCGCCGAGTTTGCGGCCCATGCTGCCCGCGGCCAGGAGCGCGGTGCTGGCGATCTCGGGATCCGAGCTCGTGCGGCCCATGCTCAGGATCTTCGCCTCGTTATCGGGGTTCGGCGCCGGGTGGTCGTTCAGCGCGACGAGGGCCTGGACCTTGCAATAGTTGTCGCCGCAGGCATCGGCCAGGTCCACCAGCGCATTGGCGATCGCCGGGCTCTGGCTCTGGGCCAACGCGCCGAAGGCCGTCGAGAGTTTACGGCGAGTCGAGGGATCGGTCCCGATCAGGGAACGGATCTTGGCGACCACGGCATCCGCATGCTCGGGATGCGCCCTGAGGTCGTCCTTCAGCGCTTCGAAGACGCGATAGACTTCGCGGCTCTCGGTTTGATCGGTGATGGCGTCGAATTTCTTCTCGGCCTCCTCGAACGTGAGCTGGCCCGATTCCTGCTGGGCTTCGGCTATCACCTGGTTCACGGTCGCTTTCCGCAGCGCGGCCTTCGGGGCAGGGGCAGAGGTCCTGGCCTGGCTGCCGACGAGGGCCACGGCGATCTCGGTCGTGAAGCGGGTGAGGGCGGGCGAGCGATAATGCAGCGTGAGCGTGCCTTGGACCGAACGCAGACGACCGTCCGCGGCCAGCTCATAGGTGAGTTTGTTATCGACGGCATCCACCTTGATGCGATCATCGAAGTAGCGCTCCCAGGTCTTGGTCACCTGGTATCCGCCCGCGGTCTTTTGCACCGAATAGAGAGCCGCATAACGCCCCACCTCATCCTGCTCTTTATGGCGAAGCTCGGCGGTCGCCTCCAGCGGAACGGGAACGTAGATCTTGTCGAGGAAGCCGAGCTGCACGGCCGCCAGGTCGTTGGGCACATCCTTCGGCAGGAAGTGCGTGACGGCGCCTTGCTCGATATGCGTGACGATCGCCTGATTCAAGAGCTTGGTGCCGCCGGCGGTATCTTTGCCGAGCCAGCGGAAGGTCGTGAACGCCTTCCAGGCATCGACCGTATCGCTGCCTTCGTCCTTCGCCTGCTCGAGAGTTCCCGCGATGCGGATGATCTCGGCCTCGGGGCGCCCTTCGGTCTCCTGCACGGCGTGATACTGGACCGAGTAATGCGCGGCGTCCTTATCCTTCAGCACGACCGATGCATCGGCCTGGACGGAGGGAGCCGCGGCCGGCTGATCCTTGACTTTGAGCTTCAGCCAGACGATGAGGGCGATAACGAGTATGAGGGCCATACCCATGAACGTCAGT
>JASLCY010000570.1 GCA_030151925.1 Oligoflexus sp. | reverse complement strand
TATGAGGCGAAGGATGCGAGCGGAAACAAGACGACCGTCACGCAGAACGTGACGATCACGGCGGCTCAGCCGGTCAGCATCGTGCAGCAGATCATCCAGATCGTCGTCTCGATCGTGAACCTGCTGCTCTCGCTCTTCCGTTGATGGGGATCAGAGTGATTTAAGGAAGGCCTGCAAGTCGCTTCTCATGCTTGCAGGCAATTTTTTATAGCCCTTCTGCGCATTCGCCGCTTCTCCGTCATGCCAGAGAATAGCTTCTTCGATCGTGCGGGCGCGACCGTCGTGCAGGAACGCGGCGTTCGGTTGCACCGTCTGCACGAGGCCGAGGCCCCAGAGCGGAGGCGTTCGCCATTCGCTGCCCGTAGCCTGGAAGTCGGGTCTATGATCCGCGAGGCCTTCGCCCATATCGTGGAGAAGGAGGTCGGTGAAGGGGCTGAAGTGCTGGTTGCGGAGCGATGCGATAGGATAATCGTTGCCGGTCACGAGATCGCTCTTGTGGCAGGATTCACAGCCGAGCCCGCGGAAGAGTTTCGCGCCGCGCTGAACGGCGGGATCAGTGGAATCCAGACGCGCGGGAACGGCGAGCGAGCTCGCGTAGAACGCCGCATCGCTGAGCGTTTGGGCCGTGATGTCGCTCGTGCCGTCGGCTTCGGGATGCAGCGGATTGGTCACGCCCATATCCTCGGCGAAGGCCGCCGCCGTCTGCGCGAGCAGAGTCGGAGCGGAAGCTTTCCAACCGAAGCGGCCGATCGCGACAGTGCCCGTCGCGGGATTCCAAACGTGATTGAGATGGCCTTTGATGCCGTCGCCGTTTTTATCGGTCGGATCCTCGAAGCTTTTTAAGGTCTCGTCCGGCACCGCCTCGAGCAGGCCGAGGCCGAAGATGGGCGGCGTTTGCCTGAGCGAGGTGAGCACGGCCGGGTTCTGCAGGAGATCCGCGTATTGGCCCGTGAATTTCACCTGGGGACGGCGCAGCGTGTAAGGCGTGCCGTCGTCAAACGCACCTGGGACGTCTTCCCAGGTGAGAGCGACATGCGCCTCGGGCTCAACTCCGTAGATGCTGAAATCCTGCAATTGGCCGCCGATGCCGGGCACGGGGATAGGGCCATCGCCGGGGCTGGGCACGCTTCCCGGGAAATCGGCGAGTTTGTCGGGATCGAGGCTTACGCGGGTCAGGATATCGGATTTGAAGCCGCCGGTATCACCCATGATAGGCAGGCCGCGACCGTTCTTTTGATGGCAGCTGCGGCAGCCGACGTTGTTGAAGAGCGGACCGAGGCCCGAGAGGGGGAAGCCCTTTTGATCTTTGAACTGGCTGTCGAAGATCGCATCGCCCACGATGTGGCGCTGCGCTTCGTCAGCCGTGAGAGTGGGGACCGGGAACGTGTAAGCGCCCGTCGTGCGGTTGGTTAGGGTTGCGTTTGCTCCGCCCGCCGGAGGGAAGGTGATCGCGGATTCGGAATCCGATCCCGACTGCCCCCCGCCGCATGCGAGTTGACTCAAGAGTACAATGAAGGCAAGCGACGTACGGAGCATAACTTCAACCCTAACATGGTCGTTATTAGATACCGAGCAGCGCCTTTTTCAAATCGACTGAGAGCATTTGATTGAGGTCGGCTGCTTTTTGCACGGCATCCGCAATCTGTGGCTGCGCCGCCGTGTTAGTGATCGAATCGCGGAACGGCTCAGGAATCTCGCCGATCGCTGCGATCACGTCCTTGATCTGTGCGGTGATCTTGGTATCGAGGTCGGGGTTGACCGCCTTTGTCATCGCACTGATGCTGGTAGCTTCTACAGTAGTTCCATCGAGGCTGCCATAATAAACGTTCTGGATGCTGCGAATATTGTTTTCGAAGTCAGCGAGCGAGTTCCAGCTGTACTGGCTCTCGACCTTGTTGGGGTTTTGATCGGTCACGGGACCCTGAATCTTCGATGAACCGACTTCGTTCGCGATGTCGGCCATGCCTTCGATGACTTGCTGCAGCCCCGCATTCGAGCTGGTGAAGATGGTGTTGTCCGCGTCGCCGGCCGTACTCAGTATTTTACTATAAGCGACCGGGGTTGCGTCGACGCCCGTCGTCCAAGACGCTTCGAGGTTCGCGGTGATGGCCGCGTGGTTATCGACCAAAGCCTAGAGGTAGCTCAGTTCGTTGGCGGTCAGCTGAGCCGCGGTTTTGTTGTGGCTCGCGCCCCAGAGCAGGAATTCGATTGCGTGAAAGCCTTTGACGCCGGTGTCGGCCGCATCGATATCGACGGGCGAGGTCGCGTTCTTCGCGATGTTGTCGCTGATGTTCTGGTCGTCGAGAGGCCAGTCGTCCATCTTCGGATCGTAGCCGTTGTCCTCGACCGGACCGAAGAGGAAGGCTTCCGAGCTTTCCCAAGGCACGCGAGTCGCGATCCAGGCGGTTTTCGCGGCGTCGAGGTTCGCCTGGGTCGGGGAGTCGGCGAGGGTGTAGCAAGCGGTTTTCAGGGCGGCCGACTTCTCAGCGAGGGAGGTGTAGGTCGGGACGATGACCTTGGTGGCGATGAGCGAGAGGGTCGCCTGGTGCGCGGCTTTCAAAGCGGCGTTTTCCGATGCGTCATCGTTATGGCTCGAGCTGCTGTGGCAGGCGGCGAGCAGAACGAGGGAGATGCTGGCAAAGATCTTGGTGGCGCGAGCTGATTTCATCATGAGGCCTTTCAGTTTAAGCCTGGTTTAGAACATGAAGGAGGTATTGAAACGAACTTCGTCCTCTTTGCGGAAATTGCTGATGGCGAAGCTGCGACGGGCCCAGTCGAGCTTGAACATCACCGACTTCCCAAAGTCGTAGTCCGCGCCCAGCGTGATCACCTTGCGATCGAATCGCTGGAGATCCGCCTGGCCCGGCGCTGTCTTATAGATCGAATCGTAACGATCGTATCGTACGAACGGGATCACGCGGTCTTCCTCTTCGACGCCGCGGAAGCCGTAGCCGACCTCCGCCCAGGCTGCGTAAGCCTCCTTGGCGACGGGAGTGCGGAGGATGCCGTTGTAGGCGGTCGAGAGTTTGCTGTTTCTATCGTTGATGACCTCGGGCTTCTCGATCTGGCCGAGGATGTAGGAGGCCTGCGTCTGCCAGTGCTCCCACTTGCCCACGAGGTTCCACGAATACATCGTCACGGGCGAACGCTCGTAACCGCAGGGAGCGGTCGCGTTCGAGTTCACCGCCGGACCGGTGGTCTTGCACTTCTTCTGCGCGTCGGCCTGTGGACGGTTCTGGGCGGTGTCGCCGTAATAAACCGCGACCGCGGTCTCGAGGCCTTCGACGGGGCGGATCGCATAGCGGCCGATAAAGGCCGGGTTGGTCGCCTTCACTTCATCGAAGCGGGTCTGGTAGCCCTGGCGGATGAAGTACTGCGAGGAGAAGCCAGTCGAATCGAGGCCGTTCACGATCTGCGCCTGGAAGGTGTTGATGCCGAGGTCGTATTTATAGTCCACGCCGATCTCGGACCAGGCGTTGGGGATGATCTGCGATTCGCTCTCGGCGCGGATGGCCGCGAGATAATCGTCCGGCTCGTGATGGTCGGGGAGCAGGCCCACGGCCACCGGGAATTTACCGATGCGCACGCGGTGGCTGCCGAAGTCCTTTTCCAGGAAGAGCTCTTCGAACGCGGCCTCGCCGCCTTTCTCGATCTCATTCTCGTATTCGCCGGCCTCTTCGTATTCGATCTCGGTCGCCGAGCCCGTCCCGCCGTGCTCGACTTCGAACTCCGCCTTGAACTTGAAGTCGCGCGGGAGTTTGCCCTCGAGTTCGAGGCTCAGGCGGCGCGTATCGAGGCTGGCGCGCGAATCGCTCTTCGAACCCTTGGCGGTCGCGCGTTCGTCGGGGCCGTAGTTGAAATAGGTAAACACGAGTTCGCCGTAACCCGAGAATTCGAACTCGGTCTTGGGCTTCTCTTCCTTTTTATCGTCGTCGCGGTCGTGATGGTCCGCGCGGTCGTGGTCGTGATGGTCCGCGTGTTTGATTTCTTTATCGCGATCGTCGTCATCGGCTTTGGCTAAAGTCGCGGGCAGGGCCAGCAACGCGGCGCCGAGAGTAAAAGATAAGAGAGAACGGGGAGAAGAGGGGACGAATGTCATAGTTTTGGGATCCTAGAAAAGGCCATACTCTTAATGATAACGATTCTTATTAAAATTATGAATTTAGGGAAACACCTTTCTTTTATTCACAGGAAAAACTAGGGATTTAGGCGTAATTTGTTACAATGCCAAAGCCGAAGATGAACCGGAGATGATGATAGGGCCGGTAAGCATCTGTTTCGGCATACTTTAGAGTTCAATCTTGGTAGACTTCGAAGCAAAGGCTTGTTCGTCAATAAAATACGTCATAAGGAACACATCTGATGCGATCTATGAAATTCTCAGCGTTTATGGCCCTCGTTTTCCTCACGTACCCGGCAGCGAGAAGCCTCGCGGCGGAAAACAAGTTGAGCTGCGCCCAGGTCCAGGAGACCGAAGCGAAATGCAAGGAATACGACGCGCAGTCCGCCGCCTGCGATACGGAAGTCTCGGCGATCCTGAAAGCCAAGACGCAGGCCGCGAAAGACGAGCTCGACAAGTGCAAGAAGAAGAATTCGTTCCAGTACGTGCTGAAGTGCAAGAAAGAGCTCAAGGAAGTGACGACGGCGGAGAACACGCCGGTCCAGGTCGCTTCGCGGCCCGTGGTCAAGGAACTGGGCGCGAAGCCCGAGAGCGCTTGCGCCAAGGTCGACAAGATGGGAAGCGATACGCCGGCCTGCAAGCTCCCGAAAAAAGCCTTTGATACTATGAAGGCGAATTGTATTAAAGATGCGAAATAAGTTTTAGAGCAAGGGAAGCCCTAGCCATGATGATCGAGACTGAGAGTGATTTGGAAGGCCTTCGCGCTATCGGCAAAATCGTTGCGAACACCCTCCAGTTTATGGGGCGGAGCATCGAGCCGGGCATGACCACTCTCGAACTCGATAAGCTCGGCGAGGAATACCTGAACAAGGCCGGCGCGCGATCGGCGCCGCGCCTGATGTATAAATTCCCCGGCGGGACCTGCATCAGCGTGAACAACGAGGTC
>JASLCY010000534.1 GCA_030151925.1 Oligoflexus sp. | reverse complement strand
GCCGGCTCTCATGGCTATGGCGGATACCGGAACGCTGGCGGAAACCTTGGGCCTGAAAACCTACCGGGCTCTTCCGGCCTCCAAGGATTCTGCCTTATTTTTGCACACAAAAATGCGGAGAAATCTCGCGCGCCTGGCCGTCCTCCTTGGGCAATTCCCAAACAAAGAGGAAAGTCTCGAGCGACTCGAGAAGCTTAGGCTCTCGAATCAGCAGTTCGAGACGGTCAAAGCTCTGCTTCTGCGCGATCTGCCTGCCATCCCAAACGATGCGGCGATCGTTCTCGATTGGCTCGACGCGAAAGAGCAGGCGCTGGGCGAGGGGATTTGGGGCGACTTCTTCTTCCCGGCCCTCACTGTCCTTGAACCCGCTCCTGAACTCATGGCCATCGACAAGACGATCACTCTCTCCCTCGCTCGCCGCCTGTGTCCAATTTCTGGACAATTCCTCATAGAGAAACTCGGCCTGAAGCCCGGCCCCGCTGTCGGAACCCTACTCGGTGAACTCAAGGCCGCGTATCGACGGGGACTTTGGACCACCCCCGAGGAAGCCCTGGCCTTTGCCGGAACTCGTCCCGGACGATCTTAAACCCTCCTTTGGAAGCGGCAGTATACGCAGGTATACGGAAAGGGCCGCTTGAGCATCCCAAGAGTTCGACAGAACTCCGAGAAGTGTGTATCGCTCACAGCCATGACCATCGGCTACGGACAAGGATACTCACACGATGCAAAACTCGCTTCCCAAAGCCTCGCTCCTCATCGCTCTAGGCCTCGTAGCCCTGCCTGGATGCGGCTCTCCTTCGAAGATCCTCGGTTATCGTTCCGCGGACGACAAACCCGCGGTCACCAGCCACTACGGTGAACCCCTCGCGCTGACCGCTGCCAAGAAGCTGGCTAAACAAGCGCCCGATCGCAACAACGGCCTCGGCCGCTACGCGAACTGCGACGAACTCGCGGCGGATCTGGAGAAATCTCTCGCTGCGCAATGGGTTCAGCAAAAGGGCGACCTCGCGATGATGATCCAGCAGGAGGTGGAATGGGAGAAGAGCGACAGCTACGGCCGCGTCTATGGTGATGCGTCGACGGATTCCGAGGGTTCGGCAAGCTCGAACGATTCTGCGACGAGCGACACGGCAGCGAGCGCTGCGAAGGCGAGCGACGGCAAAACCAATGTCCAAGTCCAGGGCGTCGATGAATCGGATCGTTTCAAAGTCGGCGTCGACCAGATCTTCGCGCAAAGCTTCAACACCATCCAGGTGATCGACCGGGCGAGCCTCAAGGTCGAAGGATCGATCAACCTCGCCTCGCAGGGATCGGTCGAGATGTTCGCCGCCGGCCACAAACTCGTCGTGATCGAGAAAAACCTGCAAAACAAGGTCCGGGTGAGCGAATATCAAACCCAGGCCAAAGCCCTGCCCCAGTTAATCTCCAAGAAGGACTACCAAGGCCAATTCCTCGACAGCCGCCTGATCGGCAATCAGCTGATCCTCGTGCTCAACGATCAGCTCGGTGTCGAAGAAACCCCCATCGACTGGTCGGAGTTCAGCCAGGAGGCCTGGTATAACGATCCAGCCGCGAAAAGGGCCTTTGACGGCTACGCGACCGGGCTGCAAAAACCGACCCGCGCGAAGATCGAAAACAACACGATCTCCGGCGTGGCCTGCTCTTCGGTCATGAAGAGGAAGATCGCCGACTTCGATTATTCGATCGCCAAGACCATCACTTTGAATATCGACGACGCGGCCCAACCGGAGAGAACGTTCGCTTCCATCGGCGCCGGCGACGGCGTCTATGTTTCGGGACAATCGCTCTACCTGCTGAAAAACAAGATCGACTGGCTCAGCTCGAGCTACTACTCGGGACTCGATTGGAGCGGTTCGATCGACGAGCGGGTCTTCATTCGCCAGATAGGCATCAATCAGCAGAACGGCGAACTCTCGCCGCTCGGTGAAGGGGAAGTCGTCGGCCATATCAAGGACCGTTGGTCCCTCCACGCGGTGAACGATGACCAGAACCTCGTGATCGCGACCAGTACCGGCAACCTTTTCGAGCAGAGCGGCCCGAACGTCGCGCAGAACCACCTGGTCGTGCTCAAGCTCGATCCAGCCACGCAAAGCCTGAAGGATCTGGCGCGTATCGATAACTTCGGCACGACCGAGGATATCCGTTCGGTTCGTTATATCGATGACAAAGCCTATATCGTGACATTCAAGAAGACCGATCCGCTCTATGCCTTCGACCTTAAGGACGTGAGCAAACCCAAGCTCCTGAGCGGCCTGAAGATCCCCGGCTTCTCGACCTACATGCATCTCCTGGCGGACGGCCGCCTTCTCGGCATCGGCTTCGATGCGCTCGATGAAGGGGACTTCGCCTGGTACCAGGGCTTGCAGGTTTCACTCTTCGATATCTCGAACCCTTCGGAAATGAACCGCATCGACAACCATATCTACGGGACGCGCGGATCGAACTCGGAAGTGACCAGCAATCCGCACGCCTTCTTCTATGACGAGACCTCGAAATTGATCGGCATGCCTCTCGTGGAGCTGACCGGCGATACCCTGAAAGGCGAGGTCAGCAAAAGGACCTTCAGCGGCGCCCTGATGCTCTCGTTCCAAGGCGATAAACTGGTAGAAGCCGGCCGTCTCACGCACGTGGACATGATCCCGAGCCAGTGCATCGCGCTCATGGACAACGTGCAGTGGTGGCAAGATCAGTCGAACTCGCTCGACGTGAACCGCGTGTTCCAGATCGATGGCCGGATCCTGACGCTCTCGGCTTTCGGACTCAAGGCCTACGATGTGAAGGATCTGAACAACGCGGTCGTGACCAGCAAGTTCGCGAAGTCTTCCGCCGATCCTTGCCCCCAGTTCTTTCCGGAGGAATTCTAATCGGCGGGACGAAGGATCCACTGCTGATTAGCGCTGGAGAAGCACTGCCATTGCTGGGCTTTCGCACCATTGTTCGCAGTCGGGCCGTCGATGTCGAGGCACTTGTCGCTATGAGAGAAACGCAGCTCATAGAGGCCGTCCCCGACCTTCGCGGCCCTCAGCTTTTGATCCGGCCCGCTGTGGCAGTCCCACATGATAGCGGGCGTGCCGTCTTCATACTGGACGGCCTGAGCGCTCAGGCAGCGTTGCGAGGCCTTGCCGACGATCGAGTAGAATCCGTCGCCTTCATCCACGAAACGAAAACGCTGATTATCGCCGCCGAAACATTCCCACTGCTGGGTCGTAGCGCCGTTCTGAGTATTCAAATCTTTGACGTCGAGGCATTTGTTGCTGTAGCGGGAGACCAGGAGGTAGTCGACGCCCGTTCTGATCTCACCGCCGGATTGTAAGCTGCCGGTGTCGAGATTGATGTCGTTGCCTTGCTGGGCGCTATTTCCATCGAAGCGGCATTTGTCCTTCAAACCGGGCGAAACCGCGGCCGATGTGAGGGCGATGGCACCGCCGCTGCTGCTCTGCTGCACGCTGCCGCCTTGAGGGGCTGAGGCGGCGGCTACGGCCGAGTTGCCTGAGAAGTAGCAGCGTCCCTGGCCGGCGTCTGTGACCTTGATGGAACCATCCGCGGAGATCGCGCCGCCGCTCGCTGAGGCCGAGGCACTGGTAGGAGCGCCGCCGCGAGGCACCGCATTCGCAGTAGCCTTGGCTATGTTGCCGATAAAGTGGACTTCACCATCGAGAATGATCTGACCCGAAGAGAGGATAGCGCCGGCCGTATTGGTCGCGCTGCTCGAAGCTCCGTTGTAAGCTGTCGCCGCAGTCTGGTTCTGCTCGAAACGAGCGCCGTCGAGGAGGGTCAGGACGCCCGTATTGCTGATGGCGGCGCCGTTGTAACAAGCGGCATAGGCTGTAAGCACGCCGCTGCCGGAGCAAGTGATTTGATTGTTGCGGAATACGGTGTCGCGGAGGGAGAGCTGTCCGGCGTTGCTTACGACGGAAGCGCTATAACCGACGGTGAAATTGAAGATTTCGAGTTGCTCCAACTCAACCTTGGCCTGGGGACCGATCGAAAAGAGCTTGGAGGAATTCTGGCCTGTGATTTGAGTGGCCTGTCCGCTCTGGATGATAAGGTGGGCGGCTCCTCCGTTCGGATTGATGCCGATCTCGCCGAGAGATACCACGGAAGGGACGTCCAACTGAATGATAGCCTCGCCATTAGCGGCGCTCAGGGCTTTGGCGACGGCCGCGCGCAGGTTGCAGCGATTAGCCGCACCCGTACAGGAACCATCCTGGGAGTCGTCGCCGCGACCGACGACGATCAGAGGCAAATGGCCGTCGTTGGCGACAGCGAGAGGGGCGAATGATGTAGCCATGATGCATGCGGCGAGCATGCGACCAGTCGACAATGTTGTGCGTTTCATAAGCAATTTCCTTTGATTAAGACCTACGTATATCCCCAATATAGGAAGAGGTTCCATAATTTCAAGATAGATATTCAAAGATAGAGAAGCAGATATTCGAAGATGGGGAACGGAGAAAGGATGGGCGCGGAAATATTTCAAAATCGCTAGAGGAAGGAGCGAAGAAGAGCGCTGGCCTTTTTGCGAAAAAGGCAGCCGAGGAGAAACTCCTGGCCGCCTTTGCTCTTCAAAGCTCAGGAAGCCGTCTCTGCCTTAGCTGGCGAAGGTTTGCGTCCTTGGATCCAAAGTATGGCGATGATCATCATGATGAGCAGCTGCGAACCCAGCGTTTCGATGGTCGGGAAGACGCCTGCCAAGTCCCAGCGGAGGCCGCTGAGGAGTTCGTGGACGCCGACCACGCCGCTCTCTTGCAGCGAATGCACGCCTTTGCCCGTAAGGATGAACGCCAGCACGGCCATGATATAGGCCGAGATCTGGAACAGCTTGTTGACCGGCAGTTTCGCGCTGTATTTCACCGCTGCCCACGAGGCGAGGATGATCACCGCGATCGTGATGACCGTGCCGCTGACCATCGCTGATTTCGCGGCGCTGTCCGCTTCGAACCAAAGCACGCGCAGGAACAAGACGGTTTCGAGGGCTTCGCGGAAGACAGCGAGGAACGAGATGGTCGCGAGGCCGAAGAGGTTTTTGCCGTCGATCGCGTCTTGGACCTTCTCTTTGAGGAACCGCGTCCAACGGTTTATCTCGCTGTGTTTATGCAGCCAGAAGCCGACCGTGATGAGGACGAGGACCGCGAAGAGCGAAGTCGTGCCTTCCATGAGCTCGCGTTGGGCGCCGCTCACGTCGAACACCACGCCGACCAGGAACCAGCAGAGGAAACCGAGCGCGAGCGCCAGGATCCAGCCGCCGTGAACCCACAGGGCCGCGCGGCGGGCGCCGAGGGCGCGAATCACGCTGAGGAGGGAAAGTATAAGAAGGGCGGCTTCGAAGCCTTCCCGGAGCAGGATTCCCGAAGCGGCCGCGAACGCCACGCGCCGGTCGATGCCCTGGGCCTTGAGCGCGTTATCCGCAGCGTCGAGGTCGGCCTGGGCCTTGACCACGGCTTCATGCAATTCCGCAGCGGTCTTGTTTTGTTCGATCGCGCCGCGAACCGCGAGCATCGAAGTCTCGACGCGGGTCACCATCTGGGCGTCCTGCGCTTTCAACCGCGGCTCGACCGGTTCCACGCCTTCCAGGTAAGAGCGCAAAGCCTTATCTTTCGCCTGGCCTTTATCCCCCGCGCCGTAAGCCTTCTCCGCATCGTTCAGATAGGCGCGCGCGAGAGCGAGCGTATTCACGGTCTCGGCCGATTCCTGATGCAGGCGGACGGCCGCGAGTTTGCCGGTCGTGTCGTTGAGCTCGACGTTCAAGGCGCGCGCAAGATCGATATCGCTCATCGTCGCGGCCTGATTCAGGAGCGTCTGATCGAAGGTAAGGCTCGCCGGAACTTCCTGCGGTTTCTGATGCCTCAGGCCCACGACGTAAAAGGCGAGCGCCCAGGTCTCTTCATCCGAGAGCTGCGGGAAGGGCGTCATGCCCGTGCCGGTGACGCCGAGACGAATGGTGTTGAAGGTGCCGAGCGGCGAAGCCACGTCCATGCGTTCGTGGCTCAGGAAATTCGCAGGTTTCGGATCGAGGCTCACGCCGGCGGGGCCGTCGCCGGCACCGGTCTGCCCGTGACAAAGCACGCAGTTCGCGGCGAACAGCTGCTTCGCTTTCTCCGCGTCCGGCCAGTGCTGGGGCGCGACTTCCATCTTGGTCGCGACGATCACCTGCTGCTGGAGCTCACGCGCCATAGGCGTGATCTTGCTGGGCGGAGCCTTCGCTTCGATCGCCTCATGCAGCTCCTTGATGCCCGCTTTCAACCGGTCCTGACCGTTGAGCTCGGGGATATCGAGGCTGTTTTTATAAGCCGTCTCGGCGAATTCCTTTTGTTCGTTGAATTCCGAATCGGAGATGACCTTGCCGTCCTCACCTATCGCTCCGGGATAGTCCTTCGCGAGGTAGTCCAGCAAATGAACGAGCATGCGCGGCGAATGCTGCTCTTCTGCGCGGGCCGGGGAACTGAGGGAAAACAAGAAGGATAGCGTTAGACAAAGGCGTTTGAGCATATTAAATCTCGTGGCGGGTCTGGATTCTGACAACCGTTCTCAATATCACATTATTTCGCACTGGCCGCAACAAGCGAAGAGCCTCTGGCCCAAAGGACCGAGAGGCTCTTAATTCTTTAGTTAAAATAAAGACTTATTGGTTGATCGCAGCACGGCAGTAGCTGTTCACGTCGCCACCGAGACGGTCGCTATCCAGCTTTTGAACGTCCACGAGGCCCGAGATGAGCTGGCTGGTGCGGCTGAGGAGAAGGTTGCGCTTCGCGCGGATCTGCGAGGAGCTGAGGTCTTCATTGCCGA
>JASLCY010000533.1 GCA_030151925.1 Oligoflexus sp. | reverse complement strand
GTTGCTTCGATGACCTCTTCCCGACCGAGAGGATGGTGCGCAAGCACTGGCCCGATTTCGTGCCTATCGACCTGATCACGAGTTGAAGGTGAGGATCAGTCCGGCTTGGACTCTTTTTGCAGCCTATGATGAGCCACGTTGCCGAGAGCGAGAAGCGGCATGATAACCAGAGCGGTTTGGAAGCCGGTCAGGGGAAACGCCGTATGCATGCGGTTGGCGGCGATATAGGCAATCGCGGTTAAAAACGCGAGACCGAAACAAAGCCAACGAGCTATAGGCAGTAGACCTGACATGCAAACCTCTGGGCAGACAAGCATTAGAAGCCTACCTTATACGCTCCCCCTTGAACCGGCACAATGAATCTTTCCTGGAGGCCCGGGTCTTGGGCCGTGAGCTTCGCCAGCTCTTCGGGAGGATCGTCGATCCCCTCATCGGTCAGCTGCCAGGTTCCGAAGTGCATGGCGATCGCGTAATCGGCCTTCAAATCGTGGAAGGCCTTGACCGCATCCTCCGGGTTCATATGCGCATAACGCATGAACCAGCGAGGTTCATAGGCGCCTATGGGCAGCAGCGCGAGCCGGATCTTCGGGAGGCGCTCCGCGCTCATGAGGAAGTGCCGGCCGTAACCGGTGTCGCCGGCGAAGTAAATGCATTGGCCGCGGTATTCGAGAGCGTAGGCGCCCCAGAGCGATCTGTTGCGATCGAAGGGGCTCCGCGAGGACCAATGCTGCGAGGGCGCGAAGTGGACCTTGACTTCGGGCGACAGGGTTATCGTATTCCACCAATCCATCTCGAGAGCGGTCTTGATCCCGCTGCCCACGAGCAGCTTCTTGTCGCCCAGCGCCACGAAGAACTGAGGCGCATCGCGTTTGGAGAGGAAATCCAGAGTATCGATATCGAGATGATCGTAGTGATTGTGCGAGATCAGGACGACGTGGATAGGAGGCAGTTTCTCGAGCGCTATTCCCGGCCGCCTCACGCGTTTCGGTCCAGCGAAGCTCACGGGGCTCACGCGCTCGGAGAAGACCGGATCGGTGAGGATATTGAGGCCGCCCATTTGAATCAAGAACGTCGCGTGGTTGATGAAGGTGACGGTGACGTTGCCGGTCTCGAACGCCGGCGGGATCTGCGGGACTTCGGGATTGGCGACGCTCCGCGGCCAGCGTTTGGGGCGGCTCGTGAACTTCCACCGCAAGACTTCGGCGAAACCGGGATTCTGCTCGTCCGTCCAGGGATTGAAGAACGTCTTGCCATTGAAATGATCGCTCATGGTCATCCTTTTCAATCGGCCTGGCGCGTGGACGGCAGGAGGATCTCGTAGCTCGTCTTGCAGTGCGGGCAGTGGCCGTAAAGAGGCGGCGTGACGTCCTTTTCATCGATCTCGAAGCGTCTGCGGCACTTCGGGCAAGTGATATCCCCCTTGACCAGCGAATAGGCCCGTTTGGAGGCGAAGTAGACGAGGCCGATGATCACCGGGCTCATGAGGAAGAAGCCGATGAAGACCGAGATGTTCACGTAGGGCACGATGATGAAAAGGAAGCCGAAGGAGAGCACGATGGTGAAGGCGAGCAAAGCCTTCTTCATAGCCCCCCAAGAGCTGCGCGGAATGATTTGCCCGTTAAAATCGACGCGTTCACCGGTGAAACTTACCGTAGCCTGTTGCATGAGGAACCTCCTGCCAAAGCTTTTTTGTAAGAAATCCTTCACAAAGCAGCAACCCCAAGATCGAGGATCTCAGGGTTTGAACTTTTCGGAGGCTACAATGAAACACTGCATTTTAGATCACAGTGTCCATGTTACATCCGTTGGATTACCGTTTCGCCAATTTTTTTAGTTCGTCTGCTTTTCCAAGATCTTAGGCCTGCATTTCAGCGGAACTGTCGAGCTACGAACTTGTCTGTGCGCTGAGGCAATGAAAGAGTGCTCTTGGGGTTCATGCGCTCACCTGGGAAAGGATCGCTGTCAATGTCCTCGCAAAAACTCGGTCTTGTGCTCTCCGGCGGTGGAGCGCGCGGTGCTTATCAGGCCGGTGTTCTCCGGGCTATCTACGAGATTGGTAAGTTCAAACAGTCGCCCTTCCAGATCATTACGGGTGTTTCCGCTGGGTCTATCAACGGCATGGCCCTGGCGGCCGGAGCTCACGAATTCGATGTGGCCACTCAACTCATCTGGGATACGTGGCTGAATCTGCGTGTTCATAAAATATTCAAGACCGATGCCGCCTCGCTCTTCAAAACGCTCTCGGCCTGGCTCACGAACTTCGCGGCCGGCCGCACGGTGTGTAAGAACTGTGTCACGCATCTCCTGAATACCGCGCCGCTGCGTGAGCTGCTGCTGAATAACATCCACACGCCTTTGATCGCGGACAATCTTCGCAAGGGCCTGATCTACGGGGTCGCCCTGTCCGCGACCCACTATCGAACGGGGAAATGCGTGACCTTCTATGATGGAGATCCGCGTATCCAGGATTGGGACCGGGATTCCGGGCTGGGGCGAAGGGCGGAGATCACGATCGATCACATCATGGCCTCCACCGCTATTCCCGTGTTTTTCCCGCCGGTACGGATCGAGCATGCGGATTACGGCGACGGCGGCATCGCGCAGAACGCGCCGCTGAGCCCGGTGATCCGTCTCGGTTCGGACCGCATCCTGGTGATAGGCCTCGAACATCCTCCAGGGCACGACGAAGCCTCGCCGATCCATGTTCCCGAGCCGCCCGTCACGCTCGGAGACATCGCGGGCACTTTGCTCGACGCATTGTTCCTCAAATCCCTGGATCTGGACGTCGTGCGCCTCAATCAGACGAACCAACTATTGTCGGCGTTCAGCCCGGGGCAACTCAAGGAGGATTTCCAGCTGCGGCAGGTGCCGGCCTTGTTCATCCGGCCCTCGAAGGATCTCGGCAAGATCGATATGGATCAGTTCTCGCGTTTCCCGCTGCTTCTGCGCCACGGCCTCAAAGGCCTCGGTATCACCGATTTCCGCGCCTGGGATCTCTTGAGTTATCTCGCGTTCGAGCAGGACTACGCGGAGGCGCTGCTCGAGCTCGGCTATCAGGATGGAATGGCCGCGGAGGAAGAGATAAGGGAGTTCTTTGAGCTGCCGACGGGCAACTACGCGTCGCCCGACCGCAAATTCCTCGACTCCCAAAGTTCGGCTTTGTTGCCCTCGGAGTCCAGGATCCAGGCGAACTCGTCGTTCTCATAAGACTCGGTCGGGGATCTACAATACCGGGTGGAATAAAAAAAGGCCTAAGCAAAAGCTTAGCAATGGCATTCGGTTAACGCCGAATGCCTTTTGCATAACGGGTCCATGGGTTCATCTCCTTCAAAAAGTTTCTGGGATAAGACCTTCCCGGCCTGTACCTGCTAC
>JASLCY010000518.1 GCA_030151925.1 Oligoflexus sp. | reverse complement strand
CTTTAATTTTTCGTCATAATTCCCTGAAATATCAGGAACATGAACAGTTATTCAGACCGAGGACCTGCCCTGCAGCTTGGCCTCGAGGAATTCCCAGCGTTCGTAGAGATGATCGAGGGTTGCCTGGGCTTTGTTGAGCCTTTCCGTGGCTTTCACGAGTCCCATGGCGTTGGTGGCCTGCTCCTCGCATTCCTTCTGCGCGGCGCTGAGCTCGGCATCGGCCTTCTGGATGTTCGTCTCCATCGAATCGAATTCACGCTGCTCGTTGTAGGAGAGCTTGCCGACGCGCTGCGCCTTGGGTTTCTCGGAGGTCGGGACGGCCGCGGCCGGCGCCTTGTCCTTCTTCGCCTTGCCTTCCGAGGCGAAGGCCTTCTCCCATTGCCCGTAATCCGCATAAGACTGGATCCGGCCGCCTCCTTCGATCGCCAGGAAATGCGTGCAAAGCCGCTCGAGCAGATAACGGTCGTGGGAGATCAGGACGATCGCGCCCGGGAAATCCTCCAGGCTCTCCTCCAGGATCTCGAGCGTATCGATATCGAGGTCGTTGTTCGGCTCGTCGAGCAGGAGCACGTCCGCGCGTTTCAGCATCAGGCGCGAGATCAGCACCTTCGCCTGCTCGCCGCCGGAGAGGAAACTCAGCTTCTGATCGAGCTGCCCCACCTGGAATTGGAAGCGCCGGATCCAAGACGCCACGTGGATCGATCGGCCCTGGAAGATGACGTGATCGTGGCCCTCGCTGACGGCGCGTTTCAGGGTCCATTCGGGGTCGAGGGATTCACGCCCCTGATCGAAGTACACCAGCTCGAGATTCGGCGCGACGAGGCGCTCGCCGTCGTCCGGCTTCACCTCGCCCTCGATGACCTTGAGCAGCGTGGATTTCCCGGTGCCGTTATCCCCGAGTATGCCGAGGACGGTCTTCGGCCCCAGGATGAAGTCGAGGTGCTCGAAGAGCTTCTTCCCGCCGTAGGCTTTGCCGATATCCTTGAGGACCACGAGCTGTTTGCTCTTACGTCCCGAGTTCTGGAAATCGATATCGCTGCTCGACGTGCGCAGGCGTTGGCTCATGTCGGCCATCTCAGCTTTCATCGCCATCGCCGCATCGATGCGCGCCTGCTGTTTCGTTCCCCGCGCCTGAGGCTGGCGCGCGAGCCATTCGTCTTCCTTCCTGAGTTTGTTCGCGAGGCTCGCCGCGCTCGCCGCGAGATCGCGGAGGTAGACGAAACGCTTCTCGACGAAGGTCGAATAATCCCCCTGCTCCGCATGCGATTGGCCGGGATAGATGGGGCTGATCTCGAGTATTTTTTTGGTCGTGCGATCGAGGAACAGACGGTCGTGGCTCACCACCACCCAGGCGAAGGGGGCTTCACGCAGGAATTGCTCGAGCCAGAGCACGGAACGCAGATCGAGATGGTTGGTCGGTTCGTCGAAGAGCACGAGATCCGGTTCGCCCATGAGAGCCGAGCCTATCATCAGGCGCTTCTTCCAGCCGCCGGACAGGCTGCCCGCTTCCTGATAAGGGTCCTCGAAGCCGAGGCGGCTCGCCATCTTCTGCGCGGCGACCACCGCCGCCTCCTCCGTCAGGCCTTCCCGGACGCCCGCTTCCTGCAGCGTATCCAGCACGATCTTGGTCGCGACCAGATCGGTTTGCTGCATCACATACGCGAGTTTAAGATTTTTCTTGCGGGTTACGACGCCCTCATCGGCGTTTTCGCGGCCCACGAGGATTTTGAGGAGCGTGGATTTCCCCGCCCCGTTCGGGCCGATCACGCCGAGTCGCTCGCCGTCTTCTATGCTTAAATTAAGCTTAGAAAACAAGGTTTTATGGCTCATCGCCTTGCCGAGATTCTGTATGCTGATCAAAACGCCCATGGGTCTGCCCTCTTTCGAAACGAGGACAGATTTTTATCATAGGTGGAAGCTCAAGGTAAGCCCGCCCCAGGTCATTTACACGGCATTATGTTCGATCCAGGTCCAGTTCCGGCCGACATGCTCGCCTTCGCGTCTAAACGAGTGCCATTGTTCGGGGTGAGTCTTGGTGTCCGTGCGTATAACCGAGATATGGGAAGGAATGGCGCCAGCCTTCATCAGACGCAGCACCGCGAGCGCGGCCAGATCAAGATGCCAGCGATCCCAGACGCCTTTCGCCAGCGCCCAATTGAGAATATCCTCGTAGACCGCTTGGGAACCAAAGGCCTCGACCACCTCCGGGCCGATCTCGAAACTCTGGGACGAGATGCAGGGCCCGATTCCGAACTCGCAATCCTCGATCCTGAGCCCTTTGGCCTGCAGGAACTTGTTCGCCTCGCC
This sequence comes from Oligoflexus sp., assembly GCA_030151925.1. Classification (GTDB taxonomy): domain Bacteria; phylum Bdellovibrionota_B; class Oligoflexia; order Oligoflexales; family Oligoflexaceae; genus Oligoflexus. The sequence continues at coordinate 835 of JASLCY010000518.1, read as the reverse complement.
GATGATGTCGCCGGCGAGACCTCGCCATCCCGCGTGCAAAGCCATCACGCAATCGTGATGTTTGATCAGGATCGGCAGGCAGTCCGCGGTCTTCACCGCAATGCGGTGGCTGGGCAGGAAGGTGGCGAGACCATCGCCCATACCCGCCAGGCCTTCGGTGCCTGACTGGGTGACTTCGACGATGGTCGTGGAATGGATTTGTTTGAGATGTATGCCGAAGGGCGGCAGCTCGTAGTTCAGCCCCTCGAATCCATGATGAACGCCTCGATCGTGCCAGCGCGGGATTTGATTACAGGGCGGCAGCCATTCCACACGCTTAAAATAATCGACGACGTGGTCCGTCATGGTCTCTTCCTTAGATTTCGGCGTCGGTCTCCGCGGTCCGGCGTTCTTTGGCCGAAGAGCGAGCTTTGGGACGCGGCTCGGTTTCGTGCGGCGCTTTTCCCGTCTCGTGAGCGATCAATTTGCCCGCCAGAGTCAGGAACTCTTGGGTCAATTTATGGCTCGGCTTATAGAAGGGCAGAGGCGTTCCCTCACTATGACTTTCTCTCATAATCACCGACGATGTTAAATAGGGTTCCATCACCGGCAGGCCCTTGGCGATCATTCTTTCGACAGTTGTTCTAGGGAGTTTCGCCGTGGGTTGATAATGATTCACGATCACGCCCTCGACCGCGAGATCGGGCCGGTGATCGGCGTTCACCTCCTGGACCGCCGTGACGACTTGATCGACCGCGTCTTCGCTGAAGGCATCGCAGTCGAAGGGAATCAGGACCCGATCCGCCGCGAGCAACGCGCTCATGCTATAGAAATTGAGCGCGGGCGGCGTGTCGAA
>JASLCY010000498.1 GCA_030151925.1 Oligoflexus sp. | reverse complement strand
TGATTCTACGGGGAGCAACGGCGGCACCAGCACCGGCGGCAACTCGGATGGAACGAGCGGCGGCACGATGGGCGGCACGGCCGTGAGCACCTTCGTAGAGAAACCGATCAAATCCTTCGACGATATCGGCGCGCGCGTGAATACGAGCGTTACGGACGGCGTAGCGATCACCAAAGGCGTGATCAGGCCGCGCCGTCGCCATGAGAACGACATGGACTTCGCCAAGTTCAACCCCTTCTACTGGGAAGGCCGCGAGGCGAATTTCCGGGTCGAGGACTATACGGGCAAAGGCCAGAAGCTGATCAAGATCTTCCTTGAAACCCAATTCCCGCAGAACTACATCCCGACGCGCGGGCCGGATTTTTCCGCCATCTACAAAGGCGATCCGAAAGCCGCGGATGAAACCACGCGCAGCAAGTTCGCGATCAACGCCCGCATGAACCAGGACAGCCCTACGGACTTCATGCATTTCAATGCGGTAATCGACGAGGCCGCGTTCAACGTGAACGCCGACCACCTGAAGAAGGGCGATATCCTCACCTTCGAATTCCGCTTCTTCCTCGATGAGAGCTACGACGGCTGGAAGAAGGAGAAGGCCTGGAACGGCAACACGCTCTCGGCCTATTATTCCGAGTTCTTCCGCGTCAAGATCGGCGAACCGGGCCTCCACCTCGAGGATCCGCTGAACATCGGCCAGTTCCCGTCGCCGCTCATGTATTCGGGCGGCTGGCTCACCTCGCAGATGGTGAAGGTCGAACCATGGCGCGCCCTGCAGCAGCAGGCGGTAACGATCTCGCAGGAGCACTCGAAGGACTTCCTCAACGGCCGCACCTATTTCCACACGGATTACGTCGACGGCATCCACGTGCACGACGATGCGGACGATAAGATCGCGACCTTCTTCCAGGAGGACGTCGACGACAGGAAAGGTTACGCGGGTTCCTCGTTGAACGCGCGGAGCTGCAACGCCTGCCACGTGAATAACGGCGTCAGCGTCCGCCCCGACCAGGGCATGCCGCTGCACCAGACGCTCGCGCGCACCTTCGACAAGACCACGGGCGGGCCGCACAAGACCTTCGGCGTGCAGCTCCAGACCCAGGGCGCGAACCCGGAAGGCACGCTCAAGGTCGTCAGCACGGAAGAGAAGAAAGTCACTCTCGGCGACGGCACGGTCGTGACCCTGCATAAGCCTATCTACAAGATCGAGAGTTCGCTGAACATGGATAACCTCGGCGTCTCCATCCGCCGGCCTATGTCGCTCATCGGCCAGGGCCTGCTCGATGCCGTCCCCGACGCGACGATCAAATCGCTCGTAGGACGCGCGGGCGGCGAAGTCCGGATGATCGACGGCAAGATCGGCCGCCACGGCTGGAAAGCGGATAAACCCTCGCTGCTCGTCCAGATCGCGACCGCTCTCCGCAACGACATCGGCGTGAAGAACGAGATCCTGCCCGATCTCGACTGCACCAATAACTGCACGCCCGGCAAAGGGGTCTTCCCGCAGAAGAAGATGGAGCTGATCGAACAGTACCTCTCCCTGCTCGGCCCGCCGCCGCGTTATAACCCGACCGATGCGCAGGTCCAGGCCGGCGAGAAGATCTTCCGCACCATCGGTTGCTCGAACTGCCACGTGCCGACGCTCCAGACCGGAACGTCGAAGTTCGCCGAGCTGAGCAACCAATCGATACAGCCGTTCACCGATCTCCTCGTGCACAACATGGGACCGGATCTGGCGGATGACAGTGGAACGGCTTGGGCTCAGAAGTGGAGGACGCCCGCGCTTTGGGGCCTTAAGGACCTCAGGGCTTCGGCGGACGCTCATCAGGATAAGTTCGCGCCCGGCAACATCGATATCCTGTGGCCGGACACGCACGCGGAAGCGGCGAAGAACCGCCTGCAGCTGCTCCACGACGGTCGCGCGGAATCTCCGGAAGAAGCCATCCTCTGGCACGGCGGAGAAGCGCTCGGCGCGAAAAACAACTACATGGCTTTGCCGAAGGCCGATCGCGACGCCCTCAAGGCCTTCCTCTGGGATATTTAAAAGCCCCTCTCACGCCTGAGAGGGCCTCTCTTCCTTGCCATCGGATTCCGTGGTCAGGGTCTCGTCCGAGACCTTGTCCTCGCTGATCCTGTCGAATTTGGTCTCGGCAGCTTTCACCCGCTTTTTATAGGGGCTGTCCTTCGGCGCGTCGTGCGGGAGGATGCGGCCGCGCGAGGCTTCCTGAATCTCTTCGGTCAAATCGCTCATCATCGTTCCCTTTCTCACCAGCCCTGACCGGCGCGCGACTCCTGAAGGGTGTCGCGTTCGGCTTCGTCGGCCTTGTTAGGCAGGCAATCCTTGCGTGTGGCGCCTTTTTTCGTTTGGTTCGCGCCGGCGCAATCCCATTGCCTCGCGACATCGGACGCCGGCGTGAGGGTCGGAGTTTGATCGGCCGCGGCGCGAGACGGGCTCGTACAACCCCAAAAGGAGGCCGAGAGAAGGAGAGGAGCGAATACTGCGGATAGAGCTTTGGTCATAAGGCCGTCCTCCTGGATCCCAGACTGGCAAATTCGGTTTTGTTCTTCAAATATTTTGTAGGACGAAGCGCGGCGAAAGACCACTAATAATATGAATTGAAAGATCTTTTTTATTTCAGCTATAAATTCGTCAGTATCCGCCGTTTTTGGAGGCTTTATGCAGCGCCTGAACCTTGCCTGCTTCCTGGTCCTGGCCCTATCATTCGCGGCTCGCGCTTCGGCCAAGGACTGGTCCTACGACGTGCTCTACGAAAGCAAGGGGCGGGTGCTGAAGATCTCCGGCGACCTGCCGCCCGGCGCGCCGCTGACTTCGTTCGGCCCCTCCAAAGAATATTTCAAGGACGTCGTGAAGAGTCCGAACGGGCGCGTGACTTACTCGTTTCTTTTAGGCGAAGCCGCGGAGCGCATGAAAGACCAGGACGATATCCGCGCCGCCGGCTCCATCATCATGAGCAATCCGGGCGTCTGGCTCCTGCGTCCCGAGCAGCTGCCTGAAAAGCAGCGCGTGACGCTCAGGCTCAGGACCGACGGCGAAGGCCGATTCGCGACCGGCCTCTTCCCGGTAAAATCTTCGCCGGAGACTTACGAGACCACCGCCGATCATCTGATCGACATGCCCTGGACGATAGTCGGGCCTTATCATGCGCGGAGCTTCGAATCGGGCGGCGCGAGCGTCGACGTCGCGATCGTCCCCGCCGCTTACAAGGCGACGGAAACGCAGATCGTGGACTGGGTGAAACGCGCGACGAGCGCGGTCTCGGCTTTCTACGGGAAATTCCCGGTCCCGCACATCCTCGTCGTCGTGGTCTCCCGCGAATATTACGAAGGTCCCGGCAAGAGTTTCGGCGACGGCGGCGCGGTCACGCTGAATCCTCTCGCCCTCAAGGCCGGCGATGAGGATCTCCGCCAGGACTGGGTGATGACGCACGAGATGGTGCATCTCGCGTTTCCCAGCGTCGCTTATCCTCATCATTGGATCGAAGAGGGGCTCGCCACCTATATCGAACCCCTCGCGCGCATCCGCACGGGCGAACTTAAAGCCGAGGACGTCTTCCACGATATGATCGAAGGCATGCCGAAGGGCAACCAGGGCCGCGGCGGCCTCGATGGAACGCGCGACTGGGGACGCACGTACTGGGGCGGAGCGCTTTTCGCGCTGCTCGCGGACAAGGAGATCCGGGTGGAGACCAAGGGGAAATACGGCCTCGATGATGCGCTGCGGGCGATAGTCGAGGCCGGCGGCACGATGAATGTCCGTTGGCGGCTCGAGGACGCGTTGGCAATCGGCGATAAAGCGACCGGCACGCATGTGCTTATGAATCAATACACGAGGCTGAAGGACGCCTGGGCCCCGGTCGATCTCGAGGCGCTTTGGAAGAGCCTCGGCGTTATCCAGAAGAGCGACGGTACGGTCTCCTTCGACGACCGCGCTCCGCTCGCCTTTGTGCGGAAGGGCATGGCCAGGCGTTTGTAAAAGCCTGGGCAAGATCTTGATATAATGGCAATAAAGCATAGATTGTAAAGATTTTCCGCGAGCTTGCCGATAAAGGATCTAGGTAAAGCTTATCGTGTCCTTAAAGGGCTTGGTCATGCGGCGTAATCTTACAATCAAGATGCTGTTTCTCGTCACGATGTCGTGCGCGTGCCACAATACGCGCATCAACGGCGATGTGAAGAAGGGCGAGGCCGCGTCCGCCGATCAACAGG
>JASLCY010000453.1 GCA_030151925.1 Oligoflexus sp. | reverse complement strand
GGGGTGCAGGACGTTGAAGCCCTTCATGCGTTTGTAGCGGGCGACGATGTCGGTCGCCGTATAACCTTCCGGATGGCCTACGTGCAGCCCCGATCCCGACGGATAGGGAAACATGTCGAGCACGTAGTATTTGGGTTTATCGGTCTTATCGAGCGTCTTGAAGGTCTTCTTCGCGAGCCAGTGGTCCTGCCACTTCTTCTCGATGAGCTTGTGATCGTAATCCTGATTGTGTTCCATGATCTCTTGGTTCTCCCTATGGCTCGCCATCGCCCTTCAGACCTTGATCTTGAAGGAGTCGGCCTGGAACTTGAATTGGAAATATGTGATGAAGAAGTCGAGGATGAGGATGGCGACGTAAGTGTTCACCACCGCGCGGGTCGTCGCGCGCCCCACGCCCTTCGCGCCGCCTTGGGCGTAAAATCCCTCATAGCAGCCGATGGTCGCGAACACGAAGCCGAAGAGGATCGCTTTCTGGATGCCCATCATGAGGTCGTCGGTGTCGATGATCCATTCGATCTTGGCGAAGAAGTCGGCGATGTCGACCTTATAGAAGATCACGCCGACGGCGAAGGACGCGATGACCCCCGCGACGACCATGATGCTGGAGAGGAGCGGGAGCATCAGCATCGAAGCGACGAGGCGCGGCGCGATCAGGTAATTATAGGGGTCGACCGCCATCACGCGCATGGCGTCGATCTGCTCGTTCACCTTCATCGAGGCGATCTCGGCCGCCATCGCCGAACCCGCGCGCGCCGTGACGAGGAAGGCGCCCACCACGGGGGCCAGCTCACGGGCCAGCGCGAAGCCGGTCGCCGCGCCGATCATCGATTCGGTGCCGAACACGACGAAGATCTCGCCGAGCTGGAAGCCGAAGATCCCGCCGATCATGATGCCGGCGAGGATGCAGATCACGAGGCTGCGGTTCCCGACGAACTCGAGCTGAGCCATGAGGAGTTTGGCGTTCACGCGCGGTTTAATCGATTTCTTGATGCTGTTGCCGACGAAAACCGAGTAGTCACCGACGACTTTCACAGTATCTTGGATGGCCGAGCCCAGGGCTGTAGTCGCCTTGATAACAGGCAAAGTCATACTCCTCGGAACATGAAGGGATTTAGGGGTCAATCGAGCATATTGCAAGATTGGCATTCGAATCCGGGTACCTTATAATCAGCTATGCCCTCATCGAAAATTCTCAACATGGAGATGATCGTGAAATTTCCACTCCTTCGCATGGCGGCTCATCTTTGGGTCCGATCCCTACTTGTCGTAGGACTCGTCGGCGCCGCTCCGGCTTTCGCCGTCTGCACCACACTTATCAAGGGCCCGATAGCGATGAACGTCACGTCGTGCGCCGCCATCGTACCCGAGAATGCCTTCGCCGCGCGAGAGGCAAAGTATAGCTTCATCCATGATTTACCTCCAGACAATCGTAAAGCCTTTTTGGATACCTATCGCGGGAATCTGGTGAAGGGCGTCGTGACCAACTCGCAGGCGGTCCGCAGCGGAATTTCCGAGGAGAAAGGGGCTTTGCAGGGTGAGACGATCGCGGCCCTGATTCCAGGCAACGCGACGACGTGTCAAGCGGTCTCGGGGAAAAGCATTGAGGTGCAGGTGGCTGAGACCTGCTGTGACGGCGGGGGATCTTCGCCCTGTCTCTTGAACACACCTTACATTCTGAGTAACGTCAAAGTCAGTGAGGGCAAAGGCGCCGTAGCGAACGGCGCACAGCCGCGCAGCGCTGAAGTCGCCGCCGTCTTCGCTAAGGCTAAGAAAGCCGTCCAGGGCGGCGATCTCAAGGGCGCCACCGCCCTTCTCGAGCAGCTGCGCGGGAAAAACGAGCTCGACCTGATCGGGCAGTATCAGCTCGCGGCCCTCTACCGCGAAGAGGACAAATGCCCTCTGGCCCTGCCTATACTCGAGGGGATTCATCAGAAGTTCCTGGCCAAGGACTATTGGACGGATACCGAAAGCGCCGTGAGACGCGGCAATTACCTCTACGCCCGCTGCCTGGCGATGGAAGGGAAATCCTCGGAGGCGGTACTGGCCCTGCAGAGTTTCCTCGTGGAACCCTCGCGTTATGAGAAGGAGCTCAGGGACTCGCTCGTGCACCGGGACTTCGGCGGCATCCATACTTCCAAGTCGTTCACGAAATATAAGGCTTCGGTCGATCAAGCCCTGCGTAAGGCGTCTGCCGAGCCTTCCGATCACTGAGCGGCGAGGTAGCTCTCCAGGCCTTGGAGGGCCTTCGCCCGATGGGAGATGCGGTTCTTCACCTCGTCGCCCAGCTCCGCGAAAGTCTCCTGATAGCCGTCCGGGATAAAGAGCGGATCATAACCGAACCCGCGCAATCCGCTCTTCGCCCGCTTCAGCCGGCCTTCGCAGCGTCCTTCGAAATACCGCGGCTCGCGGCCTTCCTCCAGATAACAGATCACGCACACGAAAGCCGCCTGGAGCCTGTCGTCAGGCACGTCCTTGATCGCCTCGAGGAGCTTTTTATTGTTGTCCTCGTCGATCGCGTCGGGTCCCGCATAACGCGCGGAGTGGATGCCAGGCGCGCCATTCAGTGCTCGCACCACCAAGCCCGAATCATCTGACATGACGGTCTTTGCACCGAGGGCCGCGACCGCCTGGGCTTTGATCAAAGCGTTGGCGCGAAACGTATCGCCGCTTTCGTCCCAGCTCAGGTTTTTCGCGAGCTCATCGCAGCCTCTGATCGTATATTTTTGCCCTAAAATCGCCTGGATTTCAGAGACCTTATGTTTATTCTGGCTCGCGAGGTAAATGATTGGCATAAGCTCTCCCAGCTGTGCTAAGTCTTTTCACCGGTTTCGATTTTCTGAGGACGGAGGACCCCAATGAAGGCTGAAGATATCATCGCTCGTATTCAAGCGTCACTGCCGAGTGCGGAAATCCGCGCGCACGATCTCACCGGCGGCGGCGACCACTGGCAGCTCAATATCACGGCGCAAGAGTTCAACGGGTTGAGTCTGATCGAGCAGCACCAGCTCGTCTATAGGGCGCTGGGTGAATGGATGACGGGACCGATCCATGCTTTGAGCCTGAATACGAAGGCGCCCTGAGCGCTGCGGATGGCCTGGAGCGGTTATTTGCCGGAATCCGCGCGACGGGATTGGCGACGGAGCGCTTCGGCCTGCTGGGCCTTACGCACGCGTGAATAGATGTCGGGAGAATTCTGGAGCAGGAAGGGGATGGTCTCGACGATTTTTTTCTCGAGGCTCGGGCTGACCGAATAAATACCCATTTCCTTGAAGTAAGTCACAATGATCTTCTCAAGGACCTCACTCTCGACACGCCAGTCTTCGATGATGGACAGAAGAGCTTTGTCGTTGAAACGGCTCGCCACGAAAATTTCGATGGGTTGTGGTTCAACTAGCATGACGAATGTACCTCGAGGCGATGGTGTTCGCTGACCTTATCGGATTATTTTGACATGCCCTGAGAAAGTTTCTGGGTACAATTCGGTGTTTTTCACTTGAGAATTGAACAAAGATTGGGCAATTAGCCAAAAAAGGCAATGACTAAAGCAGAGTTTTCGAGGCAAGCTGGGGCTTGGACTAGGACACCTTAGGGGAGATGGTTTATGGGAACTAGGGCAGAAAAAAAGGCTAAGACCAGGAAAAACATCATTCAGGCCGCCCTTAATCTCAGTACGACAAACGGTTTCGCATGTTTGAGCCTGCGCGAAGTCACGCGCGCGGCAGGGATTGCGCCGACTTCGTTCTATCGCCACTTCAAAGACATGGAAGATCTCGGGCTGGCGCTCGTGGACGAGGTCTCGCTTACATTAAGACAACTTCTTCGCCAGGCTCGTCGGCGTGCACGTGTTCGCCGTGGTGTTATTCGCACTTCGGTCGAGACTTTCATGGAGTACCTCGAAAACAGCGAGCAGCACTTCCGTCTCCTCATGGGCGAACGTCTCGGTGAGCAAAAAGGCTTCCGCAAAGAGATCAAAAAAGAGACGCGGCGCTTCGTCGAGGAGCTGGCGGAAGACATCATCAAGGAATCCGAGGCGAGCCAGCGCGATATCCTGAATCCCGAGCTCGTCGCTGAGACGATGATCACCGTCATCTTCAATCTCGGCATGGAGGCTCTCGAATTGCCGACCAAGCAGCGCATCGAGCTCGCCGAGCGCATGGTGAATCAGCTCGAGATCGTCCTGCTGGGAGCCGAGGCCTATTCGAAAGGCTGGAAGGCTTCGTCCGGAGGCCGTCTGCCGAGCCTGCTGAACGGCGAAGGCATCGCGGCGGAAGCCGAGGAAGTCGATCAAGAGGAAGAGCTGACGCCGGAAAGCGCGACCGTTCCTCTGATGTAAGAGGGCGTTTTTGGATTAAAGAATCTTATGCGGGTATCATTCGAGGAGTTCGTTGCGCGACGCGGCGAGAAACTCGATGTGGTACCCGCTTCTTTTTGCGTGATCGACGAGGATGCCGCGATCCGCGTAAGGGGCTTCGGCCAGGGCCGCCTGGTAGCGGCGCTTGAGCAGGCGTTCGACGTGGAGGCAAGTCATGCGGCTGGTGCGGAAGGCCCAGGAACGGCCGAACTGCTTACCGAGGCCGTGCGCGAGCATGCCGATCTCCGGCGACAGGGCGAAGCCGTTCTTTTCGGGGATGCCGCGGTTATAGACGATGAGGTTGACGAGGTTCTTCGCCTGCTGGCGATGCGCATTGATCAGGCTATCGACGTTGTCGATGCGGAGGCACTGCGAGCAGCGCTTGTAAAGCTCGATCGAACCCAGCTCGAGCTGGAGGAGCTTGTTGAGCATGCGGAGGTAGTGGTTGTTTTCGAAGAGGGTTGAATAGGGAATCGAGCGGCTGCGTGGGAGCTGAAAGCTCAGCACCATACCTGTATCACTTGAAAGCCAACTTGATGTGCCCATAAAAGCCTCCGAATCAAGCTGTATATATACCACTCTCGCGGCTCTTTCCACAGTCTAATGCTTCACTGTGACAGTATTGATCCATAATTTAAGTCAAATCCGGGTCATAAAAGGACTTATATTATGGCACATTCGCTAAAGATTTTAAAGACTTTAGGGATTTAACCCAACTTCACCTGGGTCTCCACGGAATGCTGCATGATAAGAATCATGAGCTGTTCGATAAAGGCCGGGTCCAGGCCCAGGCTCCTGGCCTGAGCGCGCGACCGCTCGAGGTTCTCCTGCTCGACCTCATGGTTCTTCACGGGAAGTTTATGCAGGGCCTTGAACTCACCGATTTTCAACGCGAGGCTCATGCGTTTTTCGACCAAACGGATCAGTTCGGTGTCGAGCGCTTGAATCTCTTTGCGCCAATATTCAAGATCCTGAGCCATCGTCATCCTCTGTAAGGTTCTTTGACAGTTGTCACGTCCGTAGTCAGAGTCCTCTAAGGCCTATTTAGTGCTAAAGCCGCGAAAATGCATCCAGGAAATGCAGCCGGGCCTTGGCCGCTTCCTTGCTATTTACCATAAGGTAGATCTTGCGGAGGCTCTTATGCGGTTGCTGAAATTCATCCTGACCCTTTCTCTCCTCACCAGTACGTTCGCCTTTGGCCAAATGGCTACCCTTTGCTCGGTCGCCGGCGCGCCCGGCAAATTCAGTGAAAATCTCCTCGGCGCCCTGACCCGTTTCCCGACCCCGGCCTTCGTCGTCGTGGAACAAGGCGGTCAAGCCCGTTACGTCGCTCCCTCGAAGATGTATGCCTCGGTGCTCAATACCCCCGAGCGCAGCATCATCCTGAACGACGTTGAAGAGCTGCGTTTCCTCTCGCAGACGCTCGCGCACAGCTCCGTCTTGCTCGTGTTGAACGGCAAGGTGGAATGGAACGAGGAAAAAGCGCAAAAGGTCGTCGCCGTGGCCAAGCTGCTCGATATCAAGGTCTCGATGGTCTGGCTCAATGAGAGCCAAAGCCCCAAGGCTTTGCGCGACATGGTGAACAAGACCGGCGGCAGCAATTTCGCCAGCAGCGATCTCGTGCGCCAGGTCGAGAAGCTCTGCAAAGAATCCTACGCCTCAAACTAACAAACCCTCGCCTCTGAGCCGGCGCCATCGCGCAGCCTCGATAAGATGGGCCGGCTCGATCTCCACGCTTTCATCCAGATCGGCCAGCGTGCGTGCGATTCTGAGCACTCGCAGGATCGAACGCGACGAGACCTTGAGCCGATTCAACTCATGGCTGATGACGCTGCGCTTCGACCTGCTTAATCCACTGCTTCCCAAAAGAGCGTCATGATCCGCTTCGGCATTCGATCGACGTTCGCCCCAGCGATTCCACATGAAGGCGCGGCCTCTTTCGCAGAGCCGCCTGAGCTCCGCAACCTGATCGGATCGCGACGTTACGAGTTCCTGCGGAAGCGTTTCAGGCATCCAGTAGTGGATATCGATCCGCTCCAGGAGCGGCCCCGAAAGACGATCCGTATAGGCCTGCGCGGCTTTCAACGAACAACGGCAGAGCTGCCTTTTGCTATGCAGATAACCGCAGGGGCAGTTGTTGCAGGCGGCGATGAATTGGACTTTCGCTGGCCAGGTGGACTTCCGATGAGCGCGGGCGATATGCAGGCAGCCGGTCTCCAAGGGCTCCCGCAGCGATTCCAGCAAATCACGACGAAACTCGGGCAGTTCATCCAGGAACAGCAGGCCGCCGTGGGCGAGGGACATTTCTCCCGGCAGGTCCGCGGTGCCGAGCAGCGATTGCGCGCTGCTGCTGTGATGAGGCGAACGAAAGGGCGGCAAACCTTGCAGCACCGCTTGCGGGATATTTTCGCCGGCGATGCTGTAGATGTGGAGCGCTTCGAGATGGTGGCTCCGGTCCAAACGCGGCAGCAGGGACGGCAGCCTCTGCGCGAACATCGATTTGCCGCTTCCGGGCGTGCCGCGCAATAGCAGGCTGTGCCCGCCCACCGCCGTGCAGAGGCCGAGACTCGTCAGCTCGGGCGTGAGATCCATTTCGCCGAAGTGGGGGTCTCGGGCTATCGGTGAATAAGCTTCGTCCGGTGAAGGTTTCGCCACGTACTCGCCATTGCGAAGCCAACTCATGACCTCCTGCAGATGATCAAAACAGAGATATCGGAAATCGCGGCCATGGAGCTCGGCCAAACCTTGGAGCGCCGTGATTTCATGGATGTTGCCGCCAGCGACCACCACGCCCCGGAGTCCCTGCCCGATCGCAACGAGGATGAGTGGGACGAGACCGCGTATCGGCCGCAGGCTCCCGTCAAGCCCCAGCTCGGCCGCGAAAAGCCATTCACCGGGATTCACGCGCAATTCCTCGGTCGCCAGATGGGCTCCTATGCTGACCGCCAGCGGAAGATCGAAGTGGTTGCCGTCCTTGCGGGAATCAGCCGGAGAGAAGTTGATGAGGATGCGTTTGTGCCCCATCTTGAAGCCCAGCGCTTCGAGGACTGTTTTGGCCCTCTCTTTGCCCTCGCGGCACAGCTCTCCCACGTTCCCGACCAGTTGCAGGCCGGCAAATCCGCTCGTATTGAGGCATTCGATCGATACGAGGGAGGCTTCGTTGCCGCTCATCGCCGCGGTCCGAGTGAGATTTTGCATAGCCGGTTCCTTTCGAGAGCAGAGGGCGCAAGTTCCGCTCAGAACTCTATAGAAATTCGCTGTAAAATAACCCTGACATGAACTGCGGCGCGTGACAGGGGAGTCAGCCCTGTGATAATTTACCGCTGTCGCAGACCGATATTCCGTCATAAGAAAGTAGATCAAAATGACTCATAAAACCGCGCTCGAACTCCTCCCTGACTCCAGCAAAGCTCAGGTGGCCGCGGCGATCCATGAGGCTCTTCGCGCCTCGACTCCAGATGGAACTTCTCTCGAGGCTTTGGCAGCCGACAAGATTTACACGATGCTCGAGCGACCGCCCGAAGCCGCGCTCGGCGATTACGCCCTGCCTTGTTTCCGTCTGGCGAAGGAGCTCAAAAGGAAGCCGCCCGAACTCGCGGCCGAGCTCGGCAAGACGCTCGCGGGGATTTCGCCCTGGATCGAACGCGCGGACGTCGCGGGACCCTTCCTCAACATTCAGGTCGCGCCGGGAGCGCTGGCGGGATATTTGATCCCAGGCGTCCTCGACGAGACCTTTGCGAAACGCAATACGCTCGGCAGCAGCCCTCGCCTCAAGACGATGATCGAATATTCGCAGCCCAACACGCACAAGTCCTTCCACGTCGGGCACATGCGCAACGTCGCGCTCGGCGACAGCCTCGGCCGCATCTATAAGGCCTGCGGTTATCCTATAACGATGGTGAACTACATCGGCGACGAAGGCACCCACATCGCGAAGTGCCTCTGGTATATCCTCAAGAACCGTCATCAGGCGCCGAGCGATCATCAGGGCACCTGGCTCGGGCACATGTACTCCTCGGCGAGCAACCTGCTCGAAGACGCGACGGACGCCGAGCGCGCGGTCTACAACGCGGAGATCTCGCAGGTCCTCCGCGATATCGAATCGAAACAAGGCCCCACCTTCGAGCTATGGGAAAAGACCCGGCAGTGGTCGGTCGATGACTTCAACGACATCTATTCGTGGATCGGAGCCCACTTCGACCATTGGTTCACCGAATCGGGCGTGAGCGAAGAGAGCCAGCGCGTCGTCGACCGTTACCTGGAGAAGGGCGTGTTCGTCGAATCCGACGGCGCGATCGGCCTCGACCTGAAGGAGGAGAAGCTCGGTTTCGTCATCCTGAGGAAGAGCGACGGCAACACCACCTACGCGACCAAGGACTTGGCGCTGGCCGCCGAGAAGTTCGGCAAATTCCACACCGAGAAAGCGATCTACGTCGTCGGCTCGGAGCAGAACCTCCACTTCAAGCAGGTGTTCCGCACGCTCGAGAAGATGGGTTTCCCGCAGGCGAAGAACTGCTACCACCTGTCCTACGGCATGGTCGTCCTCCCGGACGGCAAGATGTCTTCGCGCAAGGGCAACGTGATCACCTTCGATATCCTGCGGCAGAGATTGTCGGCGGCGCTCGCCCTCCCGCTCGAGAAATATCGCGGCGAATGGAGCGAAGAGGAGATCGCGGACGTGATCCATAAACTCGCGGTCGGTACGATCCGCTACGGCATGATCTGCTCGGACCCGGTGAAGGATATCGTCTTCAACATCGAGGATTGGACGGATTTCGAGGGCAATACCGGCCCTTACCTCATGTACGCCTATACCCGTACGAAATCGATCCTCCGCAAGGCGCATGAAGCGGGTTTCACCGGCGCGCCGCCCGACTTCTCCCTGCTCTCGAGCCCGGAGGAGAAGGAAGTCCTGCGTTACATCAACGATTTGAATAACGCGGTCGCGAGCGCCCAGGAGACCAACAAGCCGAGCGTGCTGTGCCACCACCTCTTCAATATGGCGAAGGTGAACAACCGCTCCCTCGCTATTCACCCGGTCCTCAAGGCTGAAGGCGAATCGCTGCGGGCCGCCCGTATCCTGCTGGCTGAAGCGTTCGCGAAATCCCTTAAATTCGGTCTTGGACTGCTTGGCATCGAACCACCCGAGAGGATGTAAACCGTGGATAGACTCCGTATAGCTGGTGCGAGTCTCAATCAACTCCCCTTCGATTGGGAAGGCAACGTCCGCCGCATCGTGACCCTGATCGAGGCGGCCAGGCGCGAGGGCGTGCAGGTCCTCTGCTTCCCCGAGCTGAGCGTGACCGCCTATAACTGCGAGGACATGTTCTCGAGCGTTCATACCGCGCGCATGTCGCTCAACGCGCTCGAGCAGATCCTTGCGCATACGGAAGGCATGACGGTCGTCGTCGGTTTGCCCATCTATCATCGCGGCAGCATGTATAACTGCGCGGCGGTGCTGCAGAATCGCAGAGTCATCGGCGTCAACCCGAAGAAGATCCTCACGCGGGAAGGAGTCCACTACGAACCGCGTTGGTTCAGGCCATGGCCTTTCCATCGGGTCGAGCCCATCCACCTCTTCGGCTCCGACGTCCCGTTCGGCGACCTGTGCTATCAGTTCGGCAACCTGCACCTCGGCATCGTCATCTGCGAAGAAGCCTGGTCGTCGGAAGGGACGGCCGCGGACGCCGCCCTGTCCCGCTGCGAGCTGGTGGTGAACCTCAGCGCCTCGCATTTCGCGCTCGGCAAATCCAAGATCAGGGAGACCTTGGTCGAAGACGCGAGCCGCGCGTTCCAGGCCTATTACCTCTATACGAACATGCTGGGCCTCGAAAGCGGCCGCATCATCTACGACGGCGAGATCCTGCTCGGCGAATTCGGGGCGATATCGCGCCGGGCGAAGCGTTTCCAGCTCAGCGACGGCGGCCTCCTCGTCCGGGATATCGACCTCGATATGGCCCGCGTCGCCAAACTCAAGAACCGCTCCGTGCTCGACAATACGGTGGCGAAGGAAGACGAGAAAACCGTCATCGGCGATCCCCTGCCGAAATCCGCGCAGAAGCTGCCGCCCATCGCTCCGGCCTACCAGGGCCTCAGCAGCGATCCGTTCCCGACCAAGGAGATCGAATTCCTGCAGGCGGAGAAGGTCGCGTTGTTCGATTACGCGAGGAAATCGGCGAGCCGCGGTTTCATCGTCTCGCTGAGCGGCGGTTGCGATTCGAGCGCGATCGTAACGCTCTGCGCGCACATGATCAGCGAGGCTTTGAAGGAGCACGGCCCCGAGGGTTTGAGCCAGAAATTGAGCTGGCCCATCCCGGCGGGCGATCCTCTCGATGCGCGTTCATGGATCAAGGAGCACCTCGCGACCGTCTACCAGGGAACGGACCAAAGCGGGAACGTCACTCGGGAAGCGGCGAAGCAGCTCGCTCTCGAAGTCGGCGCCGATCATTACGAAGTGAACGTCCAGGAACTCATCTCGGGTTATGTGGCCAAAGCCGAAGGCCTGCTCGCACGGCCTTTGACCTGGGCCCAGGACGATCTCTCGCTGCAGAACATCCAGGCGCGCGCTCGGGCGCCCATGGTCTGGCTGCTGGCGAACCTCAAGGGTTTCCTCCTGCTCGCGACCAGCAACCGCAGCGAGATCGCCGTCGGTTACGCGACTATGGACGGTGACACGGCCGGTGGCCTAGCCCCGATCGGAGGCATCGATAAACATTATCTGAGGTCCTGGCTGCGCTGGGCGGAGAAGGAATGCCCCGACGGGCTCGGCCCCATCAAAGCCCTCAGGCTCGTCAACGAGCAGGAGCCGACCGCCGAGCTGAGGCCGGCGGAGGCGAAACAAACGGATGAGGCCGACCTCATGCCTTATGCGGTGTTAAACTCCATAGAAGCCAGCTTCTTGCGGGATAAACGCGAGCCGGAATC